>JAKEFK010000407.1 GCA_022616075.1 bacterium | reverse complement strand
GATCATGTGCTAAGTACTATTGCTCAAGACCTGGCCGGGGAAGCCGAATTGCCTCATGGGTTGTATCGTGAAAAGCCACAAGTGATTCGCAGAGAGGTTGAAGCGATCTTGCAGCAAAACAAGATCGTAGCCACACACTACCAGCATGTGGAAGGCACTTCATTTGCAGCTCCCGTGGTAGCGTCAGTGGTGGCGCAAATGCTGGAAGCGAATCCCTCTCTCACTCCCACTTCCGTAAAGCAAATCTTAATTACTACGGCAGAACGATTGGCTAACGCGCCTCTGCTACGGCAAGGATATGGAAAGTTGAACGCGCGCGCTGCCGCCGAACAGGCACGCTCAGAACAACACGCGCTGGATCCGGAGAACTTCCGGCCGCCACGAGTCGAGGGAGATAAGTTAATCTTTCTGTTTCACGATGACCAAGCTGAGACGGTTTCGCTGGCAGGCGATTTTAACAACTGGAAGCCTCAACCGGGTTTTCGCCAGGAAAACGGCGGGTTCTGGCGTGTGGAACTTCCAACGCCCGCGCCGGGCCTCTATCGCTATAAGTTCGTGCTCAACGGCAGCCGCTGGACGGATGATCATAGCAATGGCAGGAAGGAACTCGATGGTTACGGCGGATATAATTCCGTGCTTCTAATGAACTAAACCTTCAGCTTCAGTGAAGTCTTTTCCACTGCAAAGACATTTTTGTCGCTTTGTAAGCGGACATACAAAAAACATAGTAGCACATCGAAAGTTTCGTTCCGATGTTCGCATCTAATTGAAGAGGAGCATTATGTCGCATCTGGTCATCATTGGAAACGGCATCACAGGTACCACAGTTGCACGCGAAGTGCGAAAACGCACTGACATGAGAATCACCGTGATCTCCAACGAGACGGATTATTTCTACGCCCGTACGGCGCTGATGTACATCTACATGGGGCACATGAAATTCGAGAATATAAAACCATATGAAGATTGGTTTTGGGAGAAGAACAGGATACATCTTGTGCGTGGATTCGTCAGCTTGATCGATGTCGATACAAAGCAAATCCGGCTGGCTGACGGTAGAACGTTTTTCTATGATACGTTGCTTGTCGCGACGGGTTCCCAAAGCAATAAGTTCGGATGGCCCGGTCAGGATTTGCCTGGAGTTCAAGGACTCTATTCGATTCAGGACCTGGAGCTGATGGAGCAAAATACGGCAGGCATTTCACGTGCTGTCATTGTGGGGGGCGGATTGGTTGGAATTGAAGTAGCCGAGATGCTGCAGTCGCGCGGAATACCCATCACTTTTCTGGTGCGAGAAGAGAACTTTTACGATATTGCGATGCCGCGCAACGAAGCACAGTTACTGAATCGCCACATCCGCGAGCATGGTATCGATCTTCGGCTCGCAACGCAATTAAAAGAGATCCTTGCGGATTCCGACGGCAAAGCCCGTGCTGTGGTAACCGATTCCGGCGAGGAGATATCCTGCCAGTTCGTTGCTTTAACTGTTGGTGTGCGTCCCAATATTGATGTTGTCAAGAACTCAAAAATTGAAAGCAATCGAGGCGTTCTCGTAAATGAGTACCTGGAAACCAACATCCCCAATATTTATGCTGCAGGCGACTGCGCGGAAATAAAGTCAACGGTTCAAGACGCCCCGACTCGTGTTGAGCAGCTATGGTACACAGGGCGGTTGCAGGCAGAAGCACTCGCAAAAACGATCTGTGGAGAGAGAACAAAATATGATCGTGGGATCTGGTTCAATTCGGCAAAATTTTTCGATATCGAATGGCAAACGTATGGACAGGTCAGCAATACGGAACGAGAAGGCGAGAAGTCATTTTACTGGGAGCATCGTGACGGCAAACATTGCATGAGAATCGTACATCGAGACGGATCGATGGAAGTGCTCGGGTTCAATGTAATGGGGATCCGTTTCCGCCAGGAAGTCTGCCAGAGATGGATTAGCGAAAAACGCACAGTCGAGTATACGCTCCAGAACCTTCGTCAGGCAAATTTCGATCCGGAGTTTTTCAGACAATACGAACCGGAAATCGTAGATTGGTATAATCGGCAGAATCCCGGCAAAAATCTTCGACTCATTCAACGCTCACCGTGGCGGCTTTTCAGGAAGAATTCTTATGACACCACTTCAAATCCGGCCCCCTGAGGCAGCAGCAGAACATAATAAAGAACGGAGTTTCTTGCAGAGAGCAGGCCTGACTACTTTTGCCACCGGCATGTTTCTGTTCCTCGTTGCTGCTACCGGTGTTTCAAAGGGCCGCCCCTTGCTTTTTCTTCTTTTGAGTGTGGGGCTCACATGTACTGGAGCGTTGGTCTATTTCCTCGCTCTGGCCAAAGAAGCCCCGCCAGGCATCAAAAACAATCATATCTTTTCCAACGCTGTTACTTATCGCGGATGGAATGCGTGGATACTCGGTGTTTTTCTGACCCTGTTCTACATCGCCCTTTACTGGTTTCCGAAGTGGATTGAAAACTGGGTGCGGATCACGGATCCATTGAGTTTGTTGATTACAGGAAAGCCCGCAGACCGCTGGTTTATGTATGGTGCTTTTTACACTGTGGCTGTTCTGGTCATGGGCGCCCGCATGATCCTTGTGAAATATCGTCACAACAGGTATCAAATCATCCGTACACTCTCTGTAATGTTTTTTCAGTTGGGATTTGCGTTTCTAATACCGAATCTGCTTCACAGCCTGAACCAGCCGGACTTTTATTTCAGCTATTTCTGGCCATTGAAGTACGACTATCTTTTTCCAAAGACAGCTCATTCGCTGCTTTCCCATCCCGGTGGCCTTGGATTTTTCATGCTGTTCTGGGGGGCGGCGATGACGTTTATAGGAACACCGATATTCACATACTTTTTCGGTAAGCGCTGGTATTGTTCGTGGGTATGTGGTTGCGGCGGATTGGCTGAAACTCTGGGAGACCCTTACCGCCACTTATCGGACAAATCACTGAAAGCGTGGAACATTGAGCGATGGCTGATCCATTCGGTACTGGTAACTATCACGATTGTTACCGCGTTGCTTTGGATCAATTCCTTGTATGAAGGGGCAATCTTCGGCAAATTTTCAGGCGCCGCCGCGAAGGCCTACGGGTTTTACATCGGCGCCATTTTTTCCGGGGTGATTGGAGTGGGATTCTATCCACTCATGGGGGCACGCGTCTGGTGCCGCTTTGGATGCCCAATGGCTGCTATCCTGGGGATCATCCAGAAGTTCTTTTCCCGTTTCCGGATTACTACCAACGGGGGCCAATGTATCTCCTGCGGCAATTGTTCCACCTATTGCGAACAGGGAATTGACGTTCGCTGGTATGCGCAACGCGGTCAAAATATAATCCGCGCATCCTGTGTCGGCTGCGGAATCTGCGCGGCGGTCTGTCCACGCGGCGTACTGAAGCTCGAAAACGCCCCATCTGAGACGCGTTATAACTTCGATAAGATTGATTGATGGATCAAACTCTGCGGCTCTGGTGAGCCGGGATAGCGGCTGCTGTTCAATCTTTTTTCTCGGCCAAGTCCAAACGAATGCTTGAAGTTTGACACCGTTAATAAACGCTTCATGTCGGTACCTGGTTTGCAGCCAGCAAACAGGGTTCATTCAAATTTAGTGGCCTCCCGCAAACGCACTTGTGTAGTTTTCCCAAAACTGCCTGATCGTTAGCTCAGTACCGGCTGCATAACACCCAAATTACGGTATCAAACGGGGCGGCTCCGGAGGTGAGCAGATCGGATTCATTCGCAGGAGATCGGTTGCAAATAGGTACACTTTTATGTACGCTTTAGTACATGAGCGCGAAGCAAAAGATCATAGAGGCGGCGCTG
>JAKEFK010000406.1 GCA_022616075.1 bacterium | reverse complement strand
GAGCCGGCCAATCCGCCGCCGATAATGTTGATCACTTTCGTTTCACTCATTGCAAGGTTTAAGGAGCTTTGATGATGCCCTGACGCGGGGGAGATGATAGCAGAATGAGAGACGATCACGAATTAAAACCATCCAGCGTCCGAAGGTGTCCAACAGGCATTTGCGCTCGATTGCCTTTGTTCACGCGCTGCGAATACAATCGCGTCCGTTCCAGTATCCAGAAACAGTTCTGCCGAAATGTTCAATTGCTAATCACATTGATTCGTCGTGACTTCAGTACGTACAATTTGTGCGAACATTCGTGGGACATGGGTAACAATGCGTCAAGAAAGTGAACGAGCTTATGCGAGTTAAAGAAATCTCCGTCAAAAAACTATTCGGCATTTTCAATCACTCTATTCCATTAAATATGGAAGAGCGGATTACCATCATTCACGGGCCGAATGGTTTTGGTAAAACTATTATGCTCAGGATGCTGGATGGTTTCTTCAATTTTCGCTACGCAGTCTGGCGGGCAACCCCCTTCGAGGAATTCAGGATAGATTTTGAGGACGGGAGCTATGTAAAATTCCTGCCATTCAAAGGTAGTTCCAATCCTGTAGCTGATGTCTATTTTGCCAAGCCCGGTAGTGGTGGAAAATCCGAGCAGGCCAGTATTTTGCTATTACAACTTCCCGCTGAATCGGCGCATGACGATTACCCTCCAGAATCTAGCGACGGTGGGGAGAATTACGAACGCAGGGCAAATCGTTTAGGAATGTTGGAGTCGATTCGACAAAGCCGGGAACGGGAACCGGAATGGCTGAATGAACTTAGAAAATCTGTCAGTATTCATTTCGTCAGGGCTGATCGTTTACTCAAAAGGAAAGTGTTAGATCGGCAACAAGGTCGTCTCTTTTCTCCGGATGATCGGATTAATTTAGAGATAACAGCTGACAGATATGCCAAGGAGCTAACGGAAGTCATTCAGGCTGCATTGGCTGAATATGGTGAAGTCTCACAATCGCTTGATCGAACATTCCCTGCGAGAGTGATTAAAGAAACGCCTGCCCCAAACTTTAGCAGCTATGAATTGCAGCAAAAGCTACGATCTCTTGAAGAAAAAAGAGCACATTTGATGGGCGCCGGACTCCTGGATAACGATGACGCCGTAGACGGCCAGCTTCAACAGGAAGTAGACGACCGCACCAAAAGCGTGCTTTCAGTTTATATCAGTGATACGGAGAAAAAGCTCGGTGTCCTTGATAAGCTAGCGGCCAAAATAGACCTCTTCAAAAAGATCATCAACCAGCGATTCTTCTACAAGAAAATGTCTATCGGTAAAGAGAAGGGACTTATATTTACGACTCCGAATGGCCAACCTTTACCGGCAGGGCGGTTGTCTTCTGGCGAGCAGCACGAGCTTGTTTTGCTTTACGAATTGCTGTTCAGGGTCGAACCGGACTCGCTGATCCTACTTGATGAACCGGAATTGTCGCTGCACGTCGCCTGGCAGCAACAGTTTCTCGAAGATCTTCGGGAAATTACCAAGCTTTCTTCAATTGACGTTTTGATAGCCACTCACTCGCCACAGATAATCCACGACCGATGGGATTTAACCGTTGAGCTAAAGGGACCGACCCGATGAAAGAGTTCCTCACCCCCGCTGATCGCGCAAACGAGATTCGGATGGCTCGCGCCATCTATGTTGGAGCCTTCCTGGTTGTAGAAGGTGAGACAGATGCGCTGTTTTACAAGCGCCTGGTGGATACTGAAAAGTGTCGTGTAATCGTCGCGCACAACCGAGAGAATGCCATTCAGGTTTTGATGATTCTTGAAGGCGCCAAATTTGTCGGCGCGCTGGCAATTGTGGATGCCGATTTCGACGTGCTTGAGAGCCGGGACTTCGCCTCCTCGAACATTTTTCTCACCGATACTCACGACCTCGAAACGATGATGCTGAAATCCCCGGCGCTGGAGAAACTCTTGCTGGAGATGGGATCAGAAAACAAGCATGACGAATTCAAAAAGAAGAGCGGAAAAGAGGTGCGAGAAACGCTGTTGGAAGAAGGCTTGCATATCGGATACCTGCGCTGGGTTTCACTCCGGCACGGTCACGCGCTGAAGTTCGAGGGGTTGAACTATCGAGCCTTTACAGACCTTGTTACTTTAACCATCAGCCAATCCAAACTCATCAAGACGATCAAGGATCACTCGCAGAAGCCACAACTTTTAGATCATGAACTCCAGCAACAGATCGAAACCATCAGAGATGAAACACATGATAAATGGCATGTATGTTGCGGGCACGATTTGATTGGTCTCCTGTCAGTCGGGCTGCACAAGGCTTTTGGTTCACGAAATTCGAAGGAAATCGAAACAGAAATCCTCGAAAGAAATCTGCGGCTGGCGTATGAGTCAGCCTGGTTTCGGGATACCCGGCTTTACGCTTCCATCAAAGAATGGGAGGAGATCAATAACGCCTTCCAAGTTTTTCTGATGGCGAGCGGAAAGCCTTCTGAAGTTTGAATGAAAGAAACTCTGCTTCAATATCTCATCTGCCCAGCCTGCGTTAGCGAACTGTCTCTGGACACAACCGAACGTGACGG
>JAKEFK010000405.1 GCA_022616075.1 bacterium | reverse complement strand
GCAGTAGCGGATTGTCTGGGCTCCTGTTTGTGGAATGTGGGATGTGACTTTTGCGATCCAGTCTATGGGATCAAAAAGCTGACCGGCAGCTTCAAACAGCGTCCCCGATTGTTGTAATGCATAGCGTTGAATTCAAAGTTACGGTTGTTCCATGTTCCGGAGGCGTAAAATCCTGCTCGATCGTCGACTTCTCTGAGAGGTTCAACAAACGGCGGCTGTTGAGGAAAAAGTCCTTGAGGAGTCAGAGCAAGGATCGGAGCGATGGGAAGCTCGTCCGACAAGCCGGTTTGACGATCGCTCAATGTCCAGCCTCTCCAGGCAAGCAAAGTGCCTGCCGGATCGTTTTTGATGAAAATTGCTCCGGATACTGACATCTGCTGATTCGCTTTTTCCAATACAAAACCAGCTTCTCCGCCGGTTACACGGACTTCCTCACCAATCCAACTGTTCGCAGCGGAGGCAGTGATGCTATAGATCGGACTCCATGCCGCACCGCGATTTTCCAAAGAAACAGGCGGGAAGAAGATCCCTCCTTTTGCGCGTAACCTGAAATGTGGTGAAAGGACCGGCCTGTAAGATAGAAATGCTTCGATCACATCGATGCGATGCCATCCCAATTCGCCTCCGGGCTCGGCATCGACATTGATCTGCATACGCGCAGAAAGCTCTTCGGAAAAGGAAGCAGAAATCATAAGCGACGCTTGCGATAGCCGTGCTACATACGATTTGTTTCGATCGTCTCCCCCATAGCGTGTTTTTCCAAACCCTCTGGACAGCCAGCTTTTCGTTTCGTCTGTCCGGCCCAAACGAAAATCAAGAAGTGCTTCGACGGAAAGCTCGATCGGATCTGCATGACATAAAACGGGTAAGAGATGTGCAACTAAAAGTATCAATATTCGAAGCTTCCACTTCATTCCTTTATTGTTCACACAGATCGAAATCAAGCAATATCTTTCCAAAATTGAAATAAAACTCTTCAACTTAACAAATCTTAACAAATCCGATATAAGAAAAGTTCCCAATGCTGTGATGTTCAGGCAATGTCCAGCCATGCCCTTCGGAGCTTGTGTGTCGCGCCAGCGGATTTTCTCACTGTTTTCAGACGTACAGCTTGCGGCGTGCCAGGAATGATCCGCGTTCAGATTGGCGAAGCGCTGTTGCTGCGATAGAGCGCATAGAAACTCCATCGGATCATCGAATTGTGATCCGCACACGGAATCCGTTTCCTGTATTGCTTCGTAATCTCTCTCCAATTGCAATTGTGCCAAAAGATTACGTTGAGTCGCAGGTGGCGTGGCCAAGTTTCAAATCTCGGCCAACTGGTTAACTCTTGCAGGAACCGGAATGGAACACATCGCAAACGGAGGGATTAAACTCGGCGATATGCCCTGGTCAACTTCCGCGGCAGGCATGATCCGGGACACTTCCGATTTGGATAACTTTGCACTCGACGGCAATCGCTATGCGATCCTGGTGGCGCGGATAATCTCTCAACTTCACCGCATCAGACCATATCAATTCCTGCAAGAGCCGGCAAAGCCACGCTATCGTTTTGGCTCTTTATTCGAACAGAGGAAAGGACCGTTTTTACCAGCTTTGATAAGCTTCACATGCAGGTAACGGACGTCTTTCAGGAAGTGAAAGAAAAAATCGTGATGAAAGAATTCAAAATTGCCGGCACACGAAAAATTGGGAATCAGCTGCTATTGGATGCAGCCTGCTCCAGGACCGTCTCCTTCGTTATCCGTCAAGAAATTGTTGCTCCGCCAACTGTTTACGCAACTAGGGAGATTAAAGTCAGCCATGTCGTCGGCATCATTCCCCAGCGATGTATTCCCCTTGATACGATTACCTGTGCCGCCTACCTCAATGCCGTTGTCGGAGTTATCATTGGTGATATTCCCTTGAACCAAATTGTTGTCTGCGCCGCTGTTTAGATCGATGCCCTCATTGTCGTTGTCATTGACGATATTTCCCAGGATGAGATTGCGATCGGCTCCATCGTTCAA
Organism: bacterium; assembly: GCA_022616075.1. Lineage (NCBI taxonomy): Bacteria > bacterium. The sequence goes on along the minus strand of JAKEFK010000405.1, from coordinate 5,721 downwards.
CTCCATACCCTCATCCTCGTTGTCGGAAAAGTTGTTTGAACTGATCTTGTTACCGGTACTGGAATCCAATTGAATGCCTTCAGCATTGTTAGATGTGCTACTGTTACCGTTGATCCGGTTGTTGTGACTGTTGTTCAGAAAGATGCCCTGCTCACCGTTGTCGGTGATGCTGTTACCCGTGATTTGATTGTTGTTCGACGAGCCGCTGAGTCGGATACCCACTCCCACATTTTGAGTGACGATCATACCGTTTATCCTGGTCCGAGTTGCATCATCATCAAGACTAATACCGTGAAAGAAGTCTGTAACTGTCCCCCCATTAACGTGTACTCCAGATGTACCATCCACGTTGATACCAGTGCCGGTTCCGTCACCATCAATAGTAAAGCCGTTCAAGCTGAAATGGACATCACTTGATGTTATGTTAACTGCATTGCCGGCGCAGTTGAGATTGCCTGTGAGAATATACTCCCCCGGTGAGCTCAAAGTGTCGCCGCAATTCACCGGGGTTGCAGCAAAGGCTCTTTCTGAGCAAAGTACAACGGAAAGAACGCAAACGAAAAGCACCGAAATCAAACTGGTTTGGATTCTCATAATTCTGAATCTCCTCATTCGCTTTGTCGCGTATAATGCTACCGGAATGACTGACCAGGATCAATACTATACTATACGAAATCCATGTCAAGGCAAAATGAAATGTCCCCTTTTTAGCAAAGTAAAAATATCCTCTTTTGCGTGGTGGTTGATCCGCTGGTCCAGCTAGGGCAGCGGCGGGATCTACCGAAGCAACCGGCGGATGAAATTCAGGAAATCCTGGATCGTTCCGACAGCGCGAGGATCTGCGAATATCCGCTCGCCTGATTGCGGATGGCGCTTCGTCCGATAGATTCCCTTCGACCAGCTCACAAGACCAGGGTAGCCGCCGGGACCATCGCGTCCTACGAAGAGAATCACTTCCTCCCCAGGCGAAAACGCGGGAGGGACCAGGTAGTGACTCACAGGGCCATCTGGGAGTCGCAGCGAAAATTGCTTGGGGAGCGCTCCCTTGACCGACTCCAATCTCGCAAACTCGACGAAGACGAATTGAGCCTGAAGAGTCTCATCTACCCGCTTGACCGAGCGGAGACAACTCGCCAGGACGATACGCTCGGTCCGGTTAACGAGATCTTCAAAGGATTCAGGAATCTCCCGGTGTCCATAGGCACGCGGGATGAGGAAGCTGAGCATGAGCCCGCACCAAAGGACCGAGCATAGGGCGGACCGGACAGTCATTGCCTACACCACCTCCACTATCAACGTGGTCTGCATTGACAAATACCTCCTTAATTAATGCTTATGCAAGTAATCATATCAAAGTATTACTGTGCAGGCGAACTTATGATGTCCAGCCTTGACCTCCGATTTCTTGTGCGCGCGCATCCTGCAACTTGTTGCGAAAGGCTGCCTGTCCGCGCCGGGCCGCAGATTGTTAAATCAACCCTGGGCGCCGCGTAGTGCCAGATGGGACTCCCTCAGGGTATGGGATTGGATGGAAGATTTGTGGTCTGGCTGGTCATCCCCGTGCGCCTCTATCATAAGTTTGTACAGTCTGTTGAATCATTGATACTGGTCAAAAAGCACGCGGTAAAGTCACTTCATTGATCCGCTGAACCGAAAATCTTCGAAAGGATCTCGGGCTGCAAGTAATCAGACAGGGGAAGCTCTCCAAGTTTCTTCCTGACGTCATCCTCCATGATCTCTTTGTATTCTATCCGTTGCGGATCTCTCACATGCCGGTACATATAAACAACGGAAGCCGGTTCTTCTCTCGAATCTTGAGGATTCACCCGGTAATCTCCGCTAAAGTAAGCCTGAAAAATTATGGAATCGGTCTTGTTATTGATTTCTATTTCCCCGATGCTGTCGTTGAACGACTCCGGATCGCAATGATGATTCTTTTCCCTGCACCAGTCTTCATTGGAATACGCCTCTTTCATCTTCTCGATATGTTTAAGCCTGATGGACTGATATGGCTTCATGGGATAGATCTTTTTCCCAGACTTTGTAACTGGATTGTAGAGCGAAATCGCTGCCGGATGGGTCGGGGCAAAATGGACTTCGCTGTTGTGATATACCACAGTTTCATCATCAAAAATGGCCAGAGGCCAGCCATAGAGAGCGCTTTGAAACTGCAGCTCTTTGCTGAAAATCAAAGTGCAACCGGCTGAGGGGTTTATATGGGTTTTCATGTAGAGGAAGTTTTTGGAATATTGAATTCCCGTAATCGCATTGGAACCGAAACAGTACTCAGATTCCCTAAGATTCAATTTGGTTTCAAACCACTGTTGTTTCTTCCGATCAAAAAGCACAACATGAACTTCCCAAGTGGTTCTGTCGTCAATGAAATAGCCCACGCTAAAGAAATCTGTGGTATTAGAAACCTCCGGACCTAATATGGCCTGGTCCAGAACCATCAGGGGAACATAGTCGAAACCGTTTTGAGTCAAGATATCCCTTAGCGTTTCGCTCCATAATGGAGTGAAGAACAATACTGTTATTAGGGCCACAAGTGTAAAACTTCTCATGGTAAATGAAATAACGAAATCAGGATCATTGATGCTAAAAAAGGATATACTTTTTGCAAAAATCATCGCCACTGAGGAAGCAATAAAAATGATGTGGGGCGCACCTAATGCTACTGTTCAATTTCCCACCATTCACCGCTACTGCTTTTGTACTCATAATGCTGCTTTTCTTTATTCCACTCGATCCAACTGTCAATGAATGCGTCTTCGACGACAAATCCAGGCTTAGACCATCTCTTGCCCTCAGACCAGGACATTTCTGCCGGAGCGGTTCGTCTTCTGTGTTTACCGATATCAATTCCGATCGCCCGCCTGTGGGAGTTCCAGAGCAATGTCCACCGTTCGGCTTTGTCCGGCCGGATCTCCCGAAAAAAAGCGCGGATCCATTTCCCTTTGTCTTTGTCGACTATCAATACGTAATCGCACGGCCGGCTGGACTTCGCCTGATGGAGCTGAACGATCCAGTCCTTTCGGCCCGTTCCGCTAAAGTCAAACTGTAGAAAAGTAGTTCTCGGAACCCGCAATTGTTTAACCGCCCACAACGAGTGCGCTGCTGCAGTTAGACCACAAACTTCCAGTGATTCAACTTCGGACACCAGATTCACCCATTGCCGGAATGTCGAGTACTCAACGTAAGTGCCTTTCCCAAATAACCCGCATGGATAAAGCAGTAGTCCGACAAGTATAAGGGGCACTTCTTTTTTGGAACCAAACAAACCCAATTATTCTCCTTGTTATTGCAATGAGCAAAGTTGCGATTATAGGATACCATAGGCATGCAGAGTTAGGATTCGGAGCAGACAGAGATTCATCGCTTCGAAACAGCATCCTGAACGGAATCGCGAACAGGTACGACCGCTATTGCGCTTCGTTTCATACAGCAATCCTGAAGTTGACCGGCTTGCGGAGAAAGCGGAAGCGATTATGGATTCCGGCAAGAGGCTTGAGACGCTGAAAAAAGGGCTTGGCCTGGCGATGGATGACATTCCCTGGGTTCCTATCTATGTGCAAACACATATTTTCGCCATCCGCGCTCCCTATCAGTGGAACCCCCGCCAGGACAAACTCATTCTTCTCAGTGAGATTAGCGTAAAGTAGCTGATCCACGTATAATCGGATTCCAAATGCTGCTAACTGGCGTGATAGCTATGTTGCTATCTGTGTTGACAATCTTAGACTGGCTTTCCTTTTCTTCTAAAGGAGATAAGAATAGAAGTTGAAGCAGCGCGTCAATGATCCGATACGAAATGCAAAGATTAACCGGCTTCGTGGGGCTTCTGATTTTTTTGGTCGTATGCAGTGTTTGCCGGCGTGAGGAGAAAAAAGTCTCTTCCAATCAAATCGTAATCGGGCAGATTACCTCAGCAGTCAGTTTGGATCCTCATCTCGTCAATGAAGAATCGACTCATTCCACGTTGACGCACTTTTACAGCAAGCTCGTAACCTTTGGTCCCGAGATGGACTTGCAGCCCGATCTGGCAGTACGGTGGGAAAGTCTTTCCGAAACGGTATGGCGCTTACAACTTCGCGAAGGTGTGGTTTTTCATGACGGCCGTTCCTTTGAGGCGCAAGACGTAGTTGCCAGCATTCTTCGTGCGCAAAACCTCGGCAGCTATGACGTTCAGTCGATCAAACATGTCTACGCCGTTGACCGTCAAACAGTGGAGGTGCAAACCTACGATCCATTCCCGGTTCTGCTGAACAAGTTGGCCAGTGTTTATATCGTGCCACGAAATACAGGGCTGACTCCAATCAAACGCCCGTTGGGCACTGGTCCTTACCGGTTCGTTTCAGGAGTACCAAACGGTACGATTTGAAGGGGAGCGTTTTCTTCGTTTTTGGGGACCGCCTCCAGCCTTTGAACGGTTAACCATATTGCCGCTTCCGGATCCAACGAAGCGTGCGGAGGCGGTGTCTTCCGGAAAGGCTGACCTGGCGAATAATTTTCCTCTGGAGTACTACCAATGGGGTTTGAAACAGCAGAACATCCGCATAGTTTCGCGAGCAGGATTGGGTGTCGTTTTCTTAGGGTTTTCGATGGTCAAGAAGAGCCCTTTTGCAGATCTACGCGTCAGGGAAGCAGTGTCACTGGCGTTTGATCGGGAAAAAATCATTGGAAGCGAACCACAGCCTTTGGTTGTGCCAATGCATCAGATTGTCCCACCAGGAATTTTCGGATACTCCAGCGAATTAAGACCTTTCGTGTACGACAAAGGGCGGGCAGATTTGCTCCTGAAAGAAGCAGGTTTTTCCAAAGGGCTGCAAGCCGAACTGCTCCTTCCCAATTCGCTGGAGGACTTAGGCACACAAATCAAAAATCAGTTGGAAGGCGCAAATGTCCACTTGCGTTTGAGGGTATTGCCGTGGAAAGATTTCTACCAACAATTCAACGACAGAAAGTACCAACTCGCACTCTTTGCGTGGTCCGCTTCGATGGGCGATGCCTCCGATGTACTGGATGGTCTGCGCACCCCGAAGGATGGAACCTCCAACCACTTCTCCTATTCCAATCCCAGATTGGATGAACTCATTGAATTATCCTTACGGACTCCTAAAATCAGGGATCGCCGTAAGTTGTTGAATGAGGCCATGGCAATCATTCGAAAGGATCTGCCTGTGCTGCCCATCGTACAGCGTTTCAATATTTATGCGGTGCGACCGGATTTGGATTGGACTCCTCGACTGGACAGGCACGTGCGCGCATTCGATATTCGGCCGGGACACAGATAGAATCAACTGATCAGCTGGGTTGTTCTTGTTGCGATACTTATTTTGCTGGTCGCCTACGTGGGAAGAATTGCCAAACGCGCGAATAAGCAGGTCCAGGAAACAGTTCAAAGATATGAAAAGGCCATCCAGCTGACCGAGAAATCGATTCAAATTTCCGAAGACAGCAACAGGGTGTTAAAAGAGATTCTCCAAACACTGAAAGGAAATTCGGGAAAGCGGGAATAAATTAGCCATCGAAGATATCGTATTTCTCTGAGAGGCGCCTCATAAAGTCAGCGTCTGCGTATTGGCCTTCGGTTAAAGCGACGAGTTCTTCGAGGTATGTCTCAAAGCCTCCCGGGCTGAAGATTGTCAAGAGCCTGGCGCCCTGAGGGCTTTGCACCGCGTGCCGCACCTCCGGAGGGACATTGAGCGTAGTGCCCGGCGT
>JAKEFK010000404.1 GCA_022616075.1 bacterium | reverse complement strand
CTCCGCAAGGACCAGCAGCACCTTTTGATCGGCAAGCAGCACCAGTTGACCCGCACCATACTTGCCGCCTTTCCACTTTTTCGTGCCATCATTCAGATCAATGCACGACAGCATGTTCCCATCAAAACCGTAAGCATGGCCATCCTGAATGACAAAGTCGTTGAAGTAAGGCTTCAGCCCGATCGTGCTCCATCGCTCCTTCACTGTCCATCCGCTTGATTCACGATCTACTGCGACGCGACGCAATCCGTGCGCATCGCCATCCGTGAGCAAGAGATCGCCTTCCGCGGTGATCGCGGGCTGCACAATACGCGTCCCTTTCGGCAGTTCATGTTTCCAGAGAAGTTTTCCGGTTGCAGGTACAACACTGATCGCGCCCGGATTGTTCATCATCAATACCTGCTGCACACCTTCGATTGTCGCAAGATGCGGAGACGTATATTCCTGGCCACCTTTGGGACCGAACCAGCGAGGTTTTCCGGTTTGGAGGTCGTACGCCGCAAGTTGACCCGACACTGCTAAGATCACAGCGTCATCCACCACCAAAGGTGAACTGGAAAAACCCCAGCCTGGAGTTTTTGCTTTTGTGTCCTTCGCTGCATTGCGCGTCCAGACAGCGGATCCATCCGCAGCGTTCAACACGTTCAGAATTCCGGTGCCGCCGAACGCGTAGACACGGCCCTTGTGGAGCGTGGGTGTTCCGCGCGGGCCGGCGCCTGCATTCGACTCCCAGAAACGAGCATCATCGATGTGTCTCCAAACGGGCTCGCCCGTTTTGATGTTGTAACACGAGACCGCTTCTTGTTCACCGCGCTGTTCCTGCGTGTAGATGTGATCGCCATCCACAGCGAACGAAGACCACCCGGGACCGATCGGCCGTCGCCAGATTTCCACCGGCGGAGATGCAGTCCAATCCGTGTTGATCTGCACGCCGCGCACGATGCTGTCGCGGTTCGGCCCGCGAAATCCGGGCCACTCAGGTTCCTTCTGTGCGACTGCCTGTGCTGCAGGTGTAGCTTCTGCGGTCTGTTCTTGTTCCGGTGGTTTCGGTTGCGCTTGTTGTGTTTGAGGTTCTGTCGCGGTAGAGGGAGTCTCTGCAGTTTGATCGATCGTTTGAGGTTGGACCTCTTGCTGCGGAGCAGGTGTCACCGCAGAAGGCGGGATCGTTTGCTCCTGCGCCAGCAGACGATCTTCAGGCGTTGGACTCCATCGCCAGGCGAAGTCATTCTCCCCTTGGCCCGAAAATCCGCCTGTGCGGATCAAAATCCAGAAACCGCAACCAAGAAAAATCGTCAGAACCATGGTCACGCGCCGTACACGATTCGAAAGCCTGCGCGTCAACACTGCCCATGCAACAAAAGCAACGGTCAGAATTGGAATCGACAAAATCCAAAACAACATCCCCATGGCGCCTTTCGCGATCGAGATATGGAGGAACTGGTATGTAGCAAACAACGCAAGGGCCATGACAGCGAGTGCTCCTAACCGTTCGGACCACAGAGCGCGGCTAAAGAACAGCCACCAGAGTATGATCGCCACCGCAGCGCCCAGGCTTCCCAATAGCCCGTAAACCATGTATTCGGGAAGGAGTAACGGAACAAGATATTTGGAAACGAGAAGCACGATTGCAAGCACAACGCCCGGCCACAACCGGAGCGGTTTTTGGAGACTTTTATTGTTGTTCTGAGAGTTGTTCATAAAAGATCTAACGTACCTCGCAGTCTGTTTGTTCGCAAATCGTCGACGTAAAAGCTATGGTATCACCTTCGAGTATGCTCGGTTAGCTGCGTTATGCAATCGAGCAGCAATGCAATCGCTATTCAAACATTGCGGTCGCGCTGTGGAAAGGCCTACTCCAGAATCGACTCCTAGTTGCGGAGAAAATTTGATGTTACAGTTGTGCAAAGAGAGAAACTGTTTTCATGATTGGCAAAACACTCAACCATTTCAAAGTCCTCGACCGTCTGGGGAAAGGTGGAATGGGTGAAGTCTACGTTGCAGAGGACAGCAAGTTAAAACGGAAAGTTGCGCTCAAAGTTTTGCCGGAAGAAGTGGCACGGGATCCTGCGCGCTTGGATCGGTTCCAGCGCGAAGCCGAATCGATTGCCGCTCTGAATCACCCCAACATCGTGACGATTTATTCGATCGAAGAAGCCGATGGAATTCGCTTCCTGACAATGGAGCTTGTACAAGGCGAAACGCTCATTCAATTGATTCCTTCTAATGGCCTAGATGTTGAAACCTTCCTTCGTTTCAGCGCACCGGTTGCCGAAGCGCTTTCTGCCGCCCATGAAAAAGGCATCATTCATCGCGATTTAAAGCCAGGCAACATCATGGTGAGCCAGGAAGGAAGAATCAAAGTACTCGATTTCGGTCTTGCCAAGCTGATGCGGGATGATTCCGATCCGGATTCGTCACGCATGGAGACTCACGCGCAAACGGAAGCCGGAATCGTTCTTGGGACAATGCCTTACATGTCGCCGGAACAGATTCAAGGAAAAAGATTGGATCACCGGTCCGATATTTTTTCTCTTGGAATCATTTTTTACGAAATGATTACGGGGCGCCGCCCATTTCACGGAGACACCTCCGCTGAGCTGATTTCCGCCATCATGAGGGATACACCTGGCCCGGTCGGCGATTTGAAGGCAGGCACTCCAGAACATTTGGAGCGAATCATCCGGCGTTGCTTGATGAAAGATCCGAGAGATCGCTATCAGACTGCGCGCGATGTGTACAACGAATTATGCGACCTGAAGAGCGGATCATCCCCACGGCCGTCCCGGAGCGGAAATTCGATTGCTGTCTTGCCTTTCACGAATATGAGCGCGGATGATGAAAATGAATATTTCTGTGACGGCCTGGCGGAAGAACTGCTCAATGCGCTGGCGAAGATTGATCATTTGAAAGTGGCGGCTCGGACATCTTCATTCTCTTTCAAGAATAAAAACGCGAATGCCAGCCAAATCGGAAAGGCTTTGCACGTCAAAACAATTCTGGAAGGCAGCGTCAGGAAATCGGGGAATCGGCTGCGCATTACGGCGCAGCTCATTCATGCCGCAGACGGTTATCATCTCTGGTCTGAGCGTTACGACCGCGAGATGAAAGATATCTTTGACGTGCAGGATGAAATCACACTTGCGGTTGTCGATGCGCTGAAGGTAAAGCTGTTTGGCGAAGAGCAGAGCGCCGTACTGAAGCATCACACGAGGAACCCCGAAGCGCACGAATTCTATCTCCGAGGTCTTTTTTACTTCAACAGGTTTACGCCTGACGATTTTCAAAAAGCCAGCGAGAGTTTTCGCCGGGCCATCGCCATCGATCCACGGTACGGATCAGCTTACGCCGGGCTGGCCGACGCTTATACCGAACTGTCCTTTTACACTTTCTCGCCGAGTGAAACGATGCCGAAGGCGAGAGAAGCAGCCAACAAGGCGTTGGAACTTGATGACAGGCTGGCCGAAGCTCACAATTCCCTGGCGATCATCAAAATGTACTTCGACTGGGACTACGCCGGCGCAGAGCAGGAGTTCAAACGCGCCATCGCTCTCAATCCTGGCAGCGCTCCTATTCATATGTGGTATGGCTGGTATCTGGGCTTGATGGGGCGCTTTGATGAAAGCTTCAAAGAGATGCAGGGTGCGCAGGAGCTGGATCCGCTGTCCGCCGCGAACAATAGCGGTATTGGCATCGTCTTCCATTGGTCGCGACAACCTGAGCGCGCAATTGAACAGTTTCGAAAAGTGCTCGAGCTGAATCCGAATTATCTCATCGCCCGCAGCTTCCTCGCTGAGGCGTATGAACAGAAGGGCGACTTCGTTTCGGCTATTGCGACAATCGAGAAGATACACCAAGCAGAAACCAACCCTCTTACCTTATCAACGTTGGGATACGTGTATGCGAAATCCGGAGACCGTCACATGGCGCTGGAGATTCTGAATGAGTTTGTGAAGCGATCGAATCAGGAATACGTACCGGCTTTTAACTTCGCGCAGATTTACGCGGGACTCGGTGATCAGTCGCAGGCTCTTGCGTGGCTTGAAAAGGCCTGCAACGAGCGAGCGGTATGGATTCCCTTCTTGAAAGTGGATCTGAAATTCGATCCGCTGCGCTCCAACCCCCGCTTTCAGGAATTGCTGAAGAAAGTCGGCTTTCCGGCAGTGTGAATTCAAGGAGAATGATCTCCGTCAACTTCGTTGGCTACCGTCGCGCCGCCTGCACCTTCGTGCCATAGTCGAGCGACGCG
>JAKEFK010000403.1 GCA_022616075.1 bacterium | reverse complement strand
TTGGTGCGCCGTCTACTGATGAATTCAATCGCGAGGATTCCGATTTCGTTATGGGCCTTCAGGTTCTGCTCAAGAGGGTCTCCTGGGACCGGTAATGCATCAATCAGAAGTGTTCGATCATCAATCGCACGAACGAACCCTTCGGGTCCGGTAAGTAAAGAGGCCCACGAGCGGTCTTTCGAGTCTATGGTGGCGGCAACGATCAATCGCTGAACGGATAAGAACTGTTGTGCAATTTGTGGAATTGTGGAACGTATGACTCCGGACACGCGGTTGGCCATGTCCTGGACGCCTGCCCGCCTCTGTACTTCCAGTTCTCCTGAATGATATTTCAAATCAGAAAAATCCACAGGAAGGTGCATCCGGTCTTGCAGCAGGATGAGAATCTGCGCCCGTCGGACTAAAGATTTCCAGACGGATTCCATCGGGATCATGAAAGAAAACTCCTCCAGACTTCGATCCCTCCAGATGAGCCACAATCCCATCATATAAAAACAGAACCTGCATTTCCCGCAGTTTCCTTTCGATTACTTTGACTTCTTCGATACTGTCCACTTGAAAGGAAAGATGATGAAGGCCAGGTTTCTCTTTTTCAAAACGCTCCGGACTCTGACTCTGTTGCCACAAAGTCAGAACCGTGCGGGAGCCAATGCCTAGAAACGCAAAGCGCCGTCCGTCCTCACGAGATTCGCGCAGAATTTCAAATCCGAATACATCCCGGTAAAACTTTTTGGACCGGTCAAGGTCCGTAACATTCAAACCGATATGTCCTGACTGAAAAGCCATGAACGCCTCCTTGGTCGAATTTCATGATAAGTGGCGGGAGGCACATTAATCAAATGATTTATTTTTACTTGATCAATGAAAATCATTCATGGCGACAACAATCAATCGCTGAACGGATAAGAACTGTGAAGAGTCGTACGTCACCACATTATTTGCGGATTTCTTTTAGGACCGGAAGATTCGTATTGTCAGAACCAGCCGATTTTAGAATTGAATCTATATCGCCGCGATGGCAAAAAAAGGGACAGGCTGACAGGCCGTTGTGGTCGCCAATCGATCGCTATTTCGGGGCTACTCAAGGTAGCTTGGTCGACGATGATAAAATCCCCCGCCTAGGAGACTACCAAACAGGACCGCGTTGTGGATTTGCGCGTGGACGACAACCCGCATCCGCTCGTAGAGCTCCGCCGCTTATTGAGTATTTACAAAGCGTATCGTCATTTAGCAAAAGCACAGAACTTCTTGCTGAAAAAGGACCAGGCTTCCGCAAAGAAAGAGTATGAGAGCGCGATGGCGCGTTATCCGGAAAATATTGAGCTTTCATTTTGGTACGCGGCGGACTTTACAACGCCGGTGGCCAACCGGAAGCCCTGCAGATTTTCAAAAAGGTGTTCGCTACTGATCCGCACTGGTATAAATTAATCGATCGTCTTCCAGCCGCCGATTGGCTGGCTGCCGAAGACGTTCCGCGCATTAAAGCAGTTGGCAAGTGACCTATGAGCATCAGCAGTCTATTTCCTTTTTAACATGGAATCTGTTGTGCCTACAGGTGCGTGGGAAAAAAATCCAGCAGTTCGGTTTAAGCGTAGAACGAATGATTTCTGTTCACGGAGATCCTGGTGCCATCGACCTCGAAATATATCAAGAAGCAATGCTAATTGAGACGCAAGAGGCCGTCGGGACTCCAGTCTTCGCTGCCCACTCCATGGTGCACAAAGAATAAACCGTCCGGATCGTACCGATCTTTAACCGCGCGCAACTTCGGATAATGATTGCCCCAGAATGCGTGCTGCCACGATGGATGAAAGTAGTTGCTCTCCGAAACATAAGATCCGCCATCAAGAACGATCCTGCGCAGCTCAGCAATCGCCGCATCTACGCTGCGGGCATTCCTTTTCGCGGCATCGAGATCCATACTTGCGCCTTGCTGTCCAGGGAATCTGGGCGCGCCGGCGCGAGCGGTAATTGCCAGCGCAAAAGATTGAAGCACCACCGGGTTCGTTGCAGTGTTTCTTGCTGCAGCGAGGACTTCAGTGGTAGCGCCGGCAAGACCCTTGTTGAAGTGCAGTTCGATAACATTGTGCCGACCGGCCGCAAGAAGAGCATCTACGAACTTCGGTTGAGTGTCCGAACCCAGCAGTGACTCCGGCATCCAGAGGGATTCATACCCATGAATGAACACCCCTACCTGCTCCTGATCGCCTCGCCACCACCCATGCGTTTCTGGTGCCCCGGGTCGCGTATCATAGACCATTGCGTTGCTGCCACGCTTTCTTCTGGCGGGCACATCCCACAGGCTTCGCATTTCGATTGTCGAACTATCAATCTCTTCCAGGATCGTCAGGCTGTCTTGCTCCTTTTTGACCCATTCGGCGAATGGTTGCCACGTGCGCTGTGGCTCTGCATTGTCGTTGCCCTGATAGAGCATCGAAATTTCCAGTGTATTTGAACCTACCTTAACACTCTCTCCCCAGTGTGGGTTCAAAAGACTCTCCTTATAGAATGCGATAAAGCGGCTGATTAGCCTGTGAAACGCGGCATCCGAACTAGCCCTGATGGTCCCACCGATTACCCCTGCGAATTTAGGAAGCTCGTGTGTGCGTAGTGTGAGCTTTGTAACGATTCCCCAGCTTCCTCCACCGCCTCCTTTGATAGCCCAGAAGAGGTCGGGGTTCATGCATTCGTTTGCGATGCGTATCTGTCCGTCCGCTGTTACGATTTCGGCTTCCAGCAGACTCGCGGCCGCAGTGCCGAATCCTTTGGAAAACGATCCGAACCCGCCGCTTTGCACCAGACCTGCTACTCCTACCGAAGTGCAGCCACCGCCCTGCACATAGCGTCCGCCTTTAACAATCACTGCGTCATAAAGGTCTGCCCACACAGCGCCTGCTTCCGTTGTAACTGCAGGCTCCGGCGCTATCTTGCCTTCACAACCTTTGGGAACGAAAGCCTCATGCAAAGTTACGCGGTTCATGCTGCGAGTCCAAACCAGAAGCGAATCCGGGGCGTTCGATGTTCCTTGATAACTGTGCGCGCCTCCCTTCACCACAAGACGTAGATTGTTTTCGCGAGCGAAGTTTACTGCTGCTACGACATCCCCCGTGTTTCTGGCGCGGACTGCATAAACACTGGCTGCCGGCGTCCAGGCATCCAGCCATCCGGAAACCTGTGTGCCAGCGGGTTGATCCCCGAGATAAAAAGGGTTCTTGAGATTGTTCACTACATCCTGGCAAGCTGCTGCCTTGGACTCCGGATTACATGGGCCAAAAAGAGGCTCCACTCTGATTAAGTTTCCGTCCACCTGCTTGCTCAGCTGTTCCCATTTTTTGGGATTTGGCCATGCCGGATCGGAAGGGAGTAAACGGCTCGTGGCCCGCCTGGCTGTGGCACCTCGAACTAATCTTGGACGCAAAACATCCGGCAAAATTGCAATCACCGCTCCCAAGCCTTTCAAAAATGTTCTTCTTTGCATTTTCATCATTATTTACGATCACGGTGGTTGAAGTGTTCAAGTCTTACACCACCGTTTTCGACTCTTGCACGCATGCTTCTCGTGGACATTTCAGTCGGCATTCAAGTAGATGTCCGCAAGACCGCTAGCGATTGCCTCAGCATGTCCGAGTTTGTCTTCCCCGGCTTTAGCGTTGCAAAGAACGATGATAAGCAGGTTCTCTTCCGGGAAGCGGTTAACGATCGAAGAAAATCCTGAAATGGCTCCACCATGGGTGATGAGAGGCTTTCCATGCATCCTTGTCAGGAACCATCCCATTCCATAGCTTGATGTTTGATTGCGAAAGGGAAAGGAAACCCCCGCCGAAGCAGTAAACATCAATTCCCGATACTGCTTTGAGAGAATCTGATTGGACTGCAACGCTACGTTCCAGTTGGCCAGATCCTTTACAGAGGAAGCCATGCCACCCGCAGAAGCACCGCCGCTGTAATAAGGGCTTGGCTGAAGTTCGGTTCCGTTCCATTCATATCCTTTTGCAACATCAGAAAATTCCTTCAAACGATGCGAAGTCACGGTTCTCGCCATACCCAGTTTTTTGAAGAACTGTTCTTCCAAAAAGTGATCGTAGCTTTTTCCGGTAACAGACTGAATGATCGAGCCCAGCAGGATATACCCTGTGTTGCTATATTCCCAACGTTCGCCTGGCGGAAACGATCGGGGCGCCTCTGCAAGTCTTTTTCGGAATTCCTTTTCATCTATCTCATCCAGATTGTCTTTACGCAAATCCCGGTTCACTCCCGAGGTGTGAGTAAGAATCTGTCTCAAGGTGACTTCGCTGTAAATTTCAGGCATCCAGGATAGGTAGGTGGATGCCCGGTCTTCCAACTTCAGCTTTCTTTGCTCGATAAGATAAAGGATACAGACAGCTGTAAACGATTTCGTTGCCGATGCGATTTGAAATACCGTATCCTGTGTTACTTTCTTACGATGCAATATCTCCGCAATCCCGTAACCAGCCATGATCTCGTATTGATTGCTGCGGATCACCGCAACGGACGCACCGGGAACATGCCGCCGGGCAAGTTGATCCATGATAAATCGCTCAGCTTTCTCTTTTTTAGAATCGACTGAAGTTCCCAAAAGGAACGTGAGCACCATCAAGAAGGTGATCGGGAGAGTGAGCGTTCCATGAACACCTCCCTTGTCGAGTTTCATGATAAGTGGCGGAAAGCACATTAATCAAATGATTTATTTTTACTTGATCAATGAAAATCATTCATGGTGACAACAATCAATCGCTGAACGGATAAGAACTGTTGTTGATCTTTCGATTTATTTCCAAATCGGAATGTTCACGTAGCTTTGATAGTACCAATGGATCTGCAATGGGATCTTTGCATCGCGAATATTCTCATCGCTCACATCTCTTCCAGTACCATAGTTAATTTGCGCATAAGGATTTTTGTTGACATTTAAGGTGATCAGCAGGCGGCTGCCCTTACTCAACATCCGGCATACCATCCGGGTTTTATTAAATGGAATTGTTTCGATTTTACCTGGTATCAATAGTCTCCTGATACTCATATCTCTCGCATAACTTGCGCGCCCAAGAAAGTAAGAAAGATGAAACAGCTCGCCATCAGGCATTACCTCGTATAAGACGATTCCGATATCCATGTCCTTCTTGTTGATACTTGCTTTGATTTCGCCCGAAAATGTGCCCTGAATTGAAATTGGTTCGTCGAAAGGCTCACTGATGAAAGCAAATCCGTTGGAAAGGTCAGGTTTCTTACCAACGATCGGGTCGGGGTAGTAATCATTGTTGGTCGTCTTTCTGTCGGCAAAATCCACTTCCTGATGTAGCGACTCAAGTTTCGACGGCTTATTCTCACTCAATTTGTAATAATCTCGAGACTTCTGTTGGTTAAGTAGAGAGTCAGCATACTGTTGCTCATTTTTTCAAGGGACGGCGCATGTCTCCACTCATTCGCCCCCATCAGTTCATAATTCATTTTATCCGCAAGTATCGGAAGTTTAGCGCCGTTACGCAGAATGAAATCCATCCACTGGAAGGTGATCTCCGGGGTATCCATCTGCGCCACCGGGTCAATCGTGTAACCTCTCAGAACCCATGGCTTGCGGGACGACTGTGCACCAAAATGATCGTACGGGCCAATCAGCAAATAATGGTCCGCATTTTTGTTATGCTTGTAGTGTTCCTTCAGATAATGCAGCGCAGATTGTTGACCATCATCGTAATAGCCTGTGATTGTTAAGACCGGGATATTGATTCTTGCAAAGTCCTGCTTATACGGGACCATCCGTTGCCAGTACTCATCGTAACTTGGATGCTGCAACCATCGCTGGAGCCATTTGTTCGGCGTTCCGTCAACCCTATCAATTTCGCGATAAGACTTCCCGCTTTGGTACCACCTGTTGTTTAAGTCCCCCCATCGTTTGCTATCAAAATAGGTTGTGTTATCAAGATACTTGTTATTGGTAACGTAAAATGCCCACGCATAATTGACGAACAAAAATATGTTGTTTTCCATCGGTAAGCCATCGCCCGGATTGTTTGCAACATACGGAACGATTGTTTTAAGGACCTGATGAAGTGTCTTGGTTGCAGCCCATGCCGCAAAACCTGAGTAACTTCCGCCATACATTCCGACTTTCCCATTGCACCAGGGTTGCTTGCTGATCCAGTCAATCACTCCATAGGCGTCCCGAGCAACGTGCTCGTAAGGATCAATTTCATCAGGACTCAGTCTCTTGCCCCTTGTCTCTGCTGTCACGCCAACATAGCCATAGGAAGCTGCTTGCAGCGCCAGGTTTAAACTGAGATCCGTATAACTCGTGAAGCATAGCGCCGCCGGCTGAGGAGTATCAATCCCCTTCTTTCGAACCACAATGGCGGAGAGGGTTGCACCCTCTTTCGTCTTAATCAAAACGTCATCCTGAATTATGTACCGCCTGTTTTCATCTTCTTTGATTAGCGCGCTGGTTAACGGAGAGAGAAGTTTGTACACCTGATAAGGTTGATATTGTTGTACTAGCTGCAAAGCCTCATTGAGGTCGATACTGTCTCTGTCTTTTAAGTTCTCCAGGGATTGCTGCAATGCGTTTTGAGCACGGGCCAGATTGTAACCGAAACTCCAGGAGACGCGATAAGCATCCGTATCGTTTAATTTGGAATAAGCGTTCCGGAATGACTGCTGAAATGCATCTTCAAAAGAAATATTTTTGGCGGTTTGGGTGACCCTGGTGCTGCAGAAGATTTCATACACCATGTTGGCCATATTTGCATGACTCGGATCCTTAACCTTAAAAACCTCGCGCAGTGATCTTATGGTTGCGATCGCCTCGTTGTAGTTTGTGGCAATCATCTGCAATCGAAATAGATGATCCAGGTATTTTTGCCGATCGTCCTCTTTGTATATCTCAATCATCTTCTTCGCGAGCTGCGGCATGGCAGTCTGCAGGTCTTCTATCTTTGTGTGCGCAGATTTTGGAAAGTCCAGCTGTTGAGCTGACGTGTGAATCGGAATAGCAAGAGAAATTAACAAAAAGCTGATGAGTTTTTTCATTGAATTAATCTTATCCAATTCGCCCTTCCTCCTTCACTCCACAGTAATCTAGCAGCAACCATTCTCGCCGAATCCACAGGAGTTATGTTCGGTCACTTTGCCGTATCGCCTGCGCCAGTTGTAAAACTTGCTCCTGCCGATTCTCAACGCTCGTTTTTCCACAGGATGTGGAGGAAGTTCACAATCTTCAGTATCGTTAAGACCGTCTTGTGGCAGGCATACATATTTCATAATCAGAAGCAGCCACAGGGTTCAAATCTATGTTGAGCGTAAGTCACGTCCGCGTACCTGTGCCGAAGAGTCGTACGTCACCACATTATTTGCGGATTTCTTTCAGGACCGGAAGATTCGTATTGTCAGAACCAGCCGATTTTTTTCTTCCGATACCTGTTCCAGAATTGCTTCTCCTGTCCATGTCTGGCCCTTTGCATCGGAAAATTTCCAAAGGCTCTTCGCCGGATCATTGAGATTCTGACGATTCCACTTGCTTTCAGTTGCGAGATAACCGTTTAAGGAATCAAAAAAGGACGAATTGGAATCCGACTGCACTTTCCACACTGCGGTCCA
The DNA here is from genome assembly GCA_022616075.1 of bacterium. Lineage (NCBI taxonomy): Bacteria > bacterium. Next base: position 1,494 of record JAKEFK010000403.1, on the reverse strand, counting down.
ACGGTCAACACCCCCTTCGTGTTTGATCACTTCTCGCTCATAACGTCGAATAAATGGTGTTACAACTCTCAACTGTTGATCGGCAAGCGCTGCGCGTACGTATTTCGATTCCGAGTCCCAGTTGTATTCCAAGCCGGTAGCGACCACCTGGGCCCAACCTTTACCCAGCAGTTTTTCAACAACATGAAGTGAGCCGTCAATTCCTGAAGATAATCCGGCGCTGGTTATGATTTTTCCGTTATCCACAAAACGTTTATCGGATACGACTTTTGCCTTTGGCGCGGCTTGATGGAGCCCCGGAATCATCGAAGCAAACGTCGTCGCTTGCATGCCATCCAACAGCCCGGCCCGGGCCAGAAAGAATGCTCCAGTGCATACAGAAAGTACCGCTTCGGCTTGCTTTGTATTTTCCTGAATCCAACGGATCACAACAGGATTCTCTTGATGAGCAGCGATCTCACCCCCCGGAATCAGTAACACATCCGGTTTCGGATGATTTTCAAATGTGTACTGCGGTGTCACCTTCATCCCCATATATGTTGTAATTGGAGCGGCTTTTTCAGCAACAGTAAACACATCGAACCCCGCTTGCCCGAAAACTTCATAGGGGCCAGTAAAGTCGATGATCTCCACTCCCTCGAAAATGAATAGGGCTACCCTCTTTTCCTGTGCGAGGGCAGCCTGGCGCGGCGGGACGGTTCTTTGCTCTTGCGGGCTTGAATTGGCCGAACTGCTGTTTCCAGGGCAGACCAGTAGGGACAATATCAAAACGAGACATAACGAAACTCTCCTTCCATTCATGAAACACGCTCCTACAGACTGAAATCGAAAAGATTCATTTTTTAAATCCTAGATTTAAGACGAGTGAAAGTTCAAATGAAAAGATCTCATCTTGGGGATTAGATCCCTTCATGGCCTTTTATAGTTTTGGCTCAGGATTCAATCAAATAGAATGTTTTCATCACCACCATAAGCAAGTTTCATCATATCCGCTCTCATGAACTTCATCCTCAATTCAAAACCAACCTTAGATTAGGAGTCTCTATCTTGGCTCAAGCGAGCATGGACCGCCACCGCTCCTTGATCATGTGTATTGAACGAATGATCGATTCACATCCAGAGCCAAAATGTTTATGAAGTCGAAAAGAATGTGTGTGGCTGCGGATACTGCTTCAACCGGTTCCTGAACGATATTCAAAATATATTTGCTGGGTTTGATGGTGAATAACTCAAAAGACTCCAGCTCAGATTCGTAGCTGCTGTAATTTCGATGACTTGCTCGATGTCGAACTCGATCAGCCTTTCTGCCCCTGCAAATTCGGCAATACGTTCTTCTTCCCAGATTACACGCGCTTTTCCAGTCAGCTGCAGCGTGTTTCCATTTTTGAAATCGAGAAAAAGCAAGCCTGCATTTGGATTGACCGTAATGTTCCCCAGGGTATTAAACATCTTGTTACCGGAATAATCAGGGAACAAAATCCGGTTTGAGTTCAC
>JAKEFK010000402.1 GCA_022616075.1 bacterium | reverse complement strand
CGTTTTCAACTGCGGATAGCTCTAATCCGAATACCCTTTCCGATGCCTTACTTTCATTCCGGGTCGCGCTACTTTTACTTCGATTTCATGGTAACCGCCTTTTTTCACGGAAACCGGAAGATTTGCGCACAGCAAGTATTGTTCGTTCATATCGCGAACGATTTCCGTTAGGCCCTTGTTGTAGTCCTGTCCATTTGTAAAGGAGATGCCGCCTGTTTCGCGGGCAACCAGGACAAGGGAATCCTGAAGTTGCTGGTTTCTCGAAAACGTTTTTAGTCCACGAGCAGCCTGAAGCGAGTCCATTTCCGCCCCACGCGCGCTCATGAGCAGGCCTTTTGCGTCCAGAGAATATATTGTGACATTCATCCGATTGAGGGCGCCAATAGTTCTTTTGATATCGTGTTGAAAATTAAAATTAGGCCGGTCGATCATAGCAAGATCGCCCGAACCCGCAACGAATCTCTCTTCGATGAGTTGATGGATCATGTCAAAGTACTGCTCTCCCGGACTAATCGGAAATCCTCCGCTTATATATAGAAGAGCAATGTGTCCCTGGAGCTGAGTTTCAGCAAGGTACCTGGCAATGCTCGTGAATGTATTCAGCGTGAGACGGCTTTGATTCTCTTCCTGTGCGGCAAAATTTCGAGCCAGCGATTGGGCAGCATGAAGGTTTTGAACCGGTCGTGTTCCAACACCTCTGTCAGCCAGCGGATTAGCGCCGTCGCTTGTCGTATCGAGTGGATACAAAAGCTCCAGCAACTGCTTCTCATTTGTCTCAACCGAAGCACCCAATGACATGTTGCCTTTCATTTTTCGGATCACGAGTACGAGTGCCTGGCGGTTAGAGGTCATTTTCTGAACCACTCCGAGATGCGCGTTCGGCAAAAGCGCAAAAACCATTCCCTGATCGTTATCGTGAAAAGAATCCAGAATGAAACGGGTAACGCTGTTTTTCAAAAAATCCATGTCGCCTGGAAGAGTATTCAGCAAGTCGAAAAAGAACACGAATTTGCGTCCCTGATTAGGATCTGATGCAGCACCTGACCCGGAATCCGATTCCTGAAATGATTTATCGAAACACTTCAATTCTCCAGGTTGGCCATCGATAAAAAGTTTGAAATCTTCGGATTTCAAATCGCTGACCGCCTTCCCCTGTTTGTCTGTTACCTTAACCCAGATTTCCAGAACTCCGACGTCAATTTGCTCTTCAACCTGTGCGAACAAGGCCCCCGCGAACAGAAACACGAGGAACAAGGTTACTAAACGTTTCATTGTGATTCTCCTCCGGCTAAAGTTCAGCTTAAAGGTTGAAACCGGACGGGAACAACATTTTTGGCACGGGAAGGAAGAAGTAAAACTTCAGTGGGATTCTGCGAGTATCTAAATAATCGTGGATCTTGATCGTAATCGTAATCTTGATCGCAGTCGTGATCGTTAAATCGGACTATCAATCGTGAATTACGAATATACGATTACGATTAAGATCACGATCAAGATAACGATCCACGATTCAGCTACAAAGGCCGGCCCAGCAATTCGTCAAGCCGCTGCCGGTAATGGCGGCTCAACATCAGCTCGGTTCCATCGTTCAACAGGATTTTGCAATCACCGTGAAACCAGGGTAGCAATTCTTTGATCCGGTCAACGTTTACAATTGTCGACCGGTGGATGCGCGCGAATTTGCCGGGATTCAAGTCCCCTTCCAGTGAGCTGATTCCTTCCCGAAGAAGATGTGATTCTTTGCCGGAGTGAATCGTCACATATTTGCCATGCGCTTCAATCCAGTCGATCTCCTGAGTCTTTAAAAAGAAAATGCGCCCTCCCGTTCGGATCACAAGGCGGTCCAGGTACTTGGGTCTTACCCGCAGCTCATCACGAATCGTCAGTAGCTCCTTTGTAATCGCTTTTTGTTGATTCTGGTGAATCATCTCCTTCGCGCGACTCACGGATTTTGCGAATCGCTCCCTGTCGAATGGTTTCAGCAGATAATCCAGCGCATGCACTTCAAACGCCTGGATTGCGTATTGATCGTAGGCAGTAACAAAAATAATTTGCGGTTGAAGCGCGGGATCGACCGCTTGCAAAACTCCAAAGCCATCCATCACCGGCATCTGGACATCCAGAAAAAGAAGATCCGGATGATGCTCCTCAATCGCTTTCACGGCTTCCTGACCACTCGTGCAAATCGCTACAACTTCAACTTCATCATCCGACTGAAGAAGACGGCGAATTCTGCGACAAGCCAGCGGCTCGTCATCAACGATGATTGTTTTAATTCTTTGATTCATGGTAAGGCGGACTGGAAGTCCGCGCTCCATCTAGCTCCCGTAAACAGTTGTTGCTGGGATCTGAAGTGTAACAATCAAACCTCCTTGCGGGTTGTTTTGCATTTGAAAACTGCATTCTTTGCCGTAAAGCTGCTGCAGTCGCATTCTGGTATTGGACATACCAACGCCTTCTCTGAAGTTCAACGCGGGAAGGCCCGGACCATCGTCCTCCACTTGAAGCAGAAGGGACCCGCTTTTGTGAGACGCGCGGATTTCAATCCTCCCCGCATCGGTGCGTGGAGCAATGCCATGACGAATCGCGTTTTCAACAATCGGCTGCAAAATCAAGTTGGGAACACGGTCCGCCAGCGCTTGAGGATCAATCTTCAGATCCACCGCCAGCCTGTTCTGAAAACGGACTTGCTGTATCTCAAGATAATTTTGCAGGAATTCCAGCTCTTTTTGCAGAGGAATTTGCTGGACATCGGAATTTTGAAAGGTAAGCCGCAAGAAATTTTCCAATCTCTTTAACATTTTTTCCGCCGCCTCCATGTCTTCATGCATTAGTTCTGATATGGAATTCAAGGTATTGAAAAGAAAGTGAGGGTGAAGTTGCATTTTCAGCGCTTGTACCTGAGCTTCCAGCAAATTGCCTTTGAGCTTTGCGGTTCGAAGCTCTTCCTGCAAATATTTCCAGTTGTATGCGAGCCCTTCCCGAACACCAAGGATTGCCCAGTAGGTGAGCATGTCAAATGGATGCGGGTAGCGAAGGAGCGATTCCAACAACATGGCCCAATTGCTCTCCATTCCGAACACCCATCGCTGCCCAAAGTACAAGAGAACCATGATGAGACTCACGGCAAAGCTGATAAGAAAATGCAGTGTAATATTTCTGGCAAGTTGAGCATGTCGAATCGGAATTCTTTCACCTAACCAGAAAATAATGGGAGTAAAAATTGCCCACCAGTACCACATTGCATAATCCTTGATATTGTTCATTACTTCTAATGGCTCTCCGGCGACTTTCCGCGCGATCAGCTCTCGCGCAAGAAAGAAGCTCATGATCAGAGTCCATAAAGCTGCAATTCCCCAGACTTTTTTCCAGAACGAAGGTTCAGACTGTTTGATTGATTTTTCTTGCAATGCCAGCGACCGGTGAAATTCCTCTAAACTTTCAACAGGAGTTCCTCTTTGCTGAATGGGTTGGTCCATCTGGTCTTCCGGAAGCAAGGGTATACGGAGAACCACAGGCTCTTTTTCATAGTTTGAGTAAGAGATCTTTAACTCCTTGCCCTCCAGAACGGCTTGCATATCCAGCCGTTTCTGAAGAGTGAATGTTTGAACGGTTTCCAGAAGAAGACGGTTCGGCACAAGAGTTCCAAAGGAATGAGGATCCACGTGAATGGAGATCTCCAGTTGCGGCGCGTACACGCGCTGAATGTCCAGATAGCTTCTGACAAGATCCAGTTCCTGTTGCAGCGTGACCTGCCCGGCGCAGGAATTCTCCAATGAAATGCGCAGAAAATCTCCGAGACGCGCCGTGAGTAGATCAGCAGATTCAATGTCTTTGCGAATCAAGCCCGAAATGGATTGCATCGTGTTGAAAAGGAATTCGGGATTCAATTTGGATTTCAACATTTGAAACTGAAGACGCGCCAGCTGCGATTCCAAATGTTCGGCGCGCAATTCTTCTTCACGGTGCCGTTGGTGAAAAATGTAGGCGTAGCAGGCAATCACGATCAGGAAATAGATTGCCGTGCGCATGTACAGCCTTGAAACAAAACCGTATTCAATCAGCGAAAAAACAGCATCGCCGGTAACGAAAGAGAGAATTAAGGATTGCACACAAATATTTGCAAGCGCGAATGAGAATCCAATCCCCAGGTGCGACAGAAAAACAAGAATACGGTTGCTGCGCCTCAGAGAAATGTGAGATGCAACGAAATAGATAGGAAAGATTGATAGAGCCCACAGGTACCACAAGGCCGCATCTGCAGGAACATTTGCAAATTTCATCACAGGGGAGGAGGGAGTCTGCTCCCAGGATGCCAGCGACCGCTGCGTAGCATTCAGAAGGATCAAAACCGTGGCCACTCCGAAAGCGAGCAGCAAAGTCCTCTTCGTATCCAGTTTCATCGGTGTCATCATATCATCGCGAGATTTTGTGGGCCGTTCGTATAGACATGAAATGGACATAGACGGGTACGGGATGGATTGTGTCGTGCGGGCGAGACGCCGCGCCACATCGCTTGGACAACGCTACTGCAAACTTTGTCAAAGATTTCGCTTGCCAGAGTAGCGGATTTTGTGGCAGGATAACTCAGATCTGGGGAGGCAGCCAGTTATGCTCGAATATGCTTTTTACGTGAATGTCCTGTTGTTTGCGATAGGCATTGCGCTGATTTTTCTTCTTATTTCCAAACAAAAAGAACATCCGCGTCTTGTTCGTGCGATTTTACTCGCGTATTTCCTTGTCGTACTTCAGTACAATTTTGAAAGATTCCGATTTGCCGGAGAATATCTGCTACTGGGTACAGCCGCATTCGCTTTGTTCGCGTGGGTACGCCAACCGATTCCTGCATCGGAAGAAACTTCCTAGACAGGATCGCTGACAGCTCCCATAAAGAGTACAGCACCGGTCGAGCCGTCCCGAATCGCAAAGAAAAAGGGACGATCCATGATCATTTGAAACGTCTTTTTGGGAATCGGCATCGATACGATTCGAACCTCGGTTGATGTGACGGCGGCTGCTTCAGTACCTTCTTCATTGACTTCCACAAAAGCCTTATGCTTAACCTCGCTGACGTACGGTCTTTGAGAGCCCGTGATCATTCCGCCGAAATCGGCTTGAGACGGATCAAATGCGTTTTTCATTCCGAGCGTTTTGAGCGCCTGATTCAACGTTGTTTCGTACTCGATTCGAAAACGCGGTAAACCGATGCTTCCTTCCGATTCTTCATACTGTGTCATCCATCTTTCCCAGTTTGCGTGAGTAAGAGTCTGATGAAACTTATTCAGCCCTACTTCTTTAGACGGAAGAAAAACGTGCATTTTCAAACGACCATCGCCATAAGGCAGAGCAACTGACTGAAATTCCGGTTGCTCCTGATACTGATACGTACCGCGCTGATGCATCATCTTCACATGCATTTGCTTTCCAGGAACCGTGACAAAGTTCTCTTCCTTCGTTTTTGCTGGATCGAATTCGATTGTCCATTTTCCCTTGAAGTAGATCGCATTGATGAGGAAAAGGACCGAATCGGCGCTAATCTGATCAATAATTTTCTCTATCTTGCCTCTTGTTTTGTTCTTGACCCACGAATTAATGGTTAACAGCGATTGGGGATCATTGAAATCGAGTTCACTAACTTCAGCAGCGTAGAAATTCTTATTTGTTTGCAAGAATTCAGGTTTGAAAGAAAGACCGCGCCTTGACCAGATTGAATTTGCAACATCGATCTCTACTTTCGGGTCAGGTTTTACCCATGTGTTTCGCCATTCACCGTAAGCACTGTTCAGCTCCTGCAGGCTCAATCCGCTGATCTGAAGAGCCTGCGCCATTTCCTGTTTGGTGTTCCCTTCCGCTCCATTGAATAACATGCTGAGACACCAGGATACGCTCGAGGGGGAGAAGAAGATGTTCCTGGTTTCCGCTCGCTGGTTGAGTTGGGAATACAAATTTAAACCAAACTTTGAATTGGCCGTAGCTACCTTCGTTGCCTGAGAAGTGACGGCCTGCATACTGAGCCCGAACGTCAATGCAAGCGCTGAAAAAACGATCCATTTTTGCATAGTTCCACCTCCGTATAATGAAACGCCCTATCTCTTAAAAAGATCTAAACATATTTGCAGTAAATCCACCCATGAGCTAAACTCACTAATCACTGGCCACCAGTCATTAGTCACTTAAAAAAAGGAGTTTTTATTATGCCGGAAGCCGATCAATCTGACGAGAAAAAGAATTTTCACCTGGACGTCCCTGTTCGGAACGAGCTCTTTTTTCTAAAAGGCTCCAATTCCTACGATTGGGGCATGAAAAATCGTTTGGCTCGCATTTTTCAGCCGAAATCCGGCAGGACACTCATGCTGGCTTTCGATCATGGCTATTTTCAAGGACCGACGACCGGTCTCGAGCGGTGCGATGTCACAATTCTTCCACTGGCCGAACATTCTGACGCACTCATGCTCACAAGAGGTATATTGCGGACCACAATACCAGCTGCCACCGGGAGGGCGATTGTGATGAGGGCCAGCGGCGGTCCAAGCATCCTGAAGGAGCTTTCCAACGAACAAATTGCCATCGATATTGAAGATGCCGTTCGGATGAATGTTTCCGCGATGGCGGTGCAGGTATTCATTGGTGGAGAATTTGAAACCCAATCGGTCCACAACATGACCCGTCTTGTCGATCAAGGACTTCGTTATGGCATTCCAGTTCTTGGTGTTACCGCAGTGGGCAAGGAGATCACAAGAGATGCGCGCTACATTGGCCTTGCAACGAGGATCTGCGCCGAGCTGGGAGCAACATTTGTAAAAACTTATTTTGTCCCCGGATTTGAAACTGTAACCTCCGGATGTCCTGTTCCCATTGTTATTGCAGGTGGCAAAAAACTACCGGAACGGGACGCATTGAAAATGGCGTATGATGCGCTCCAGCAGGGCGCCTCAGGAGTCGATATGGGACGAAATATTTTTCAATCCGCGTCCCCTGTCGCGATGATTCAGGCAGTAAGAAAAGTGGTTCATGAAGGATTCAACCCGGATCACGCTTACGAATACTTTCAAGATCTGAAACAAACAACAAAGTAGCGCGGGCGTCTCGCCTGCGATGATTATGAAATTACACCGCAATGATTGAAGCTGTAAATTCCACCCTTGTTCCTTTCAAGGAGGGGAGTTGACGCGACTGCTCGAGTCCATCAAGGAATCAGCGCCTACAATCAGCGCGGGAATCATTTCCGCAGATCTGCTGCAACTGGGTTCACAAATTTCGGCTCTGGAAAAAGCTGGAATCCGGATGCTTCACATCGATGTCATGGATGGATGCTTCGTGCCTCAAATGACTGTGGGGCCACCATTCATCAAGGCGCTGAAGACGCCATTATGGAAAGATGCGCACCTGATGATCCAGGATCCGCTGACAAAGGTGGCCGATTATGTCGCAGCCGGAGCGGATTTGATTACAGTGCATCTCGAATCGGACACACACATTCATCGGGTCCTGCAGCAAATTCGGCTTGCTGCCGCTTCCGCATCGCGTGAAGTGATTCGTGGAATCGCGTTGAATCCCGGAACTCCGCTGGAAACGCTCGAACCGCTTTTCGATGAGCTGGAGATAGTGCTCCTGCTCGCGATCAATCCTGGTTGGGGCGGTCAAAAACTTCAACCTACTAGCCAAAGACGCCTGGTCCGGTTAAAGGAAATGATCGCGGCTCACGGAAGTTTAATTCTGACAGCGATCGATGGTGGAATCACACGCGAAAACATCCAGGAAGTAGGCCGCTGGCGCGCAGACCTGGTGATCAGCGGCAGCGCGATTTTTGAACGCGGCGCGATTGCCGAAAACGCGTCCTCCATGTTGAACACTCTTCATGCATAACAAGTGGCAAGCCTCCGAAGAGAAACGCGTTATCGCGGAGTTTGCTCCTGCTACAGGATCTGATCTTGCGAGCTGCATCTACGTGTCCCGCCTTTTAGGGAATGAACCGGATCTCGTTCTGCATGGAGGCGGCAACACGTCCGTTAAAACAACAACGCTCGATGTTATGGGAGCGCCGCAAACAACACTCTTTGTAAAAGGCTCGGGATTCGATCTATCCGGTATCACATCGGAAGGTTTTTCGGGAATTCTGCTGGATCCATTAAAAAGGATGCGTTCGCTGGAGAAGCTTCCCGATAACGAAATGATCCGTGAGCTGCGGAGACATTTATTCAATCCCGATTCGCCTGTACCATCCGTCGAAGCTTTCCTTCACGCATTTATTCCTTCTAAATTCATAGTACACACGCACCCTGCTTCGATTCTTGGCCTGACGAACCAGGAAAATGCGGCCGCAAAGGTTCAAGAAGCCCTTGGGAGCAATGTTTCCACGGTTCCCTACGTTCGCGCGGGTTTCGGATTGGCAAAGCTGGCTGCGGAAGCATTTGACCGGCAATCGAAGGCGGCCGGTATGGTGCTGCTTCAACATGGTCTGGTTACATGGGGAGATTCGGCCGAAGAAGCATATGCGGCAACGATTGAGCTTGTTAGTAAAGCAGAGAACTGGTGGAACGGGCGGATGCCCGCAGCAAAAGATGTGAAGTCGACTTCTCTGGAAAGCGCATGGCAGCGCTATGTTCAGATCGCGCCAATGCTGCGCGGTATTCTGGCGGAACCAACCGGGGAGCAAGATCATCCGTTCCGGCGTTTCGTTTTGATTCCGTGGATCACGGCAGAAGCATTGGAGATGGTGGATGATCCGGGAGTAAAACAACTTGCCCTATCTCCGCCACTTACGCCGGATCATCTCATTCGCACAAAATCAATACCCGTTTTTATCGCTGATCCCAACTATGAAGATCACGCGAAACTGAAAGAACAGTTTCGTTCGGCAATTCAGGCTTACGCGCAAGACTATCAAGCTTATTTTGAACGACACGCGCATCGCATCGAATCAGGGGCGCGTCGCCTGGATCCTCTGCCTCGTGTCATTCTGCTTCCCGGAATCGGTGTCATCTGCGGTGGCGAAACCGAAAAGGCGGCGCTGATTGCGCGAGATATCATGGCTCAGTCCATCCATGTAAAAAGATGGTTTGCTTTGAGTGGAATTAAATACCGTGGCCTGGAAGAAGATCATTTGTTCGACATGGAATATTTCTTGATGCAGCAAGCAAAACTAAAAATTCACGATGTGCCATTACAGCGCCAGGTCGCAATCGTGACCGGCGCTGCCGGTGCGATTGGAATGGGTATAACGGAAGCGCTTCTTCAAAACGGCTGTCATGTGGCACTTACTGATCTACCGGGAGAGCATTTGGACCAGAGCGCGTCAAAATTGAAGAAGCGCTTTCCGAATCAAGTCTTTTCCGCTGGCATGGACGTCACTGATCCGCAATCGGTTCAGCGTGGCTTCAACGAAGTGATTCGGCAGTGGGGCGGTGTAGATCTCGTGATTGTGAATGCAGGTGTCGCGATGGTTTCTTCGTTGGCCGAAATGGATCTTGACGGGTTCCGGCGTTTGGAGAAAGTGAATGTCGAAGGAACACTGCTGGTGCTTCGCGAAGCGGCGCGCCTGTTTCAACTTCAGGGCACCGGTGGTGATGTGATTCTCATTTCCACAAGAAACGTTTTTGCTCCCGGCGCAAAATTCGGAGCCTACAGCGCGACCAAAGCGGCAGCACATCAACTTGCGCGCATAGCGAGTCTGGAGCTTGCCGATCTTGGCGTGCGCGTAAACATGGTTGCTCCCGATGCTGTTTTTTCGCACGGCCAGGTGAACTCAGGATTGTGGGCTGAAGTCGGTCCGGACCGGATGAAATCACGCGGGCTCGATCAGGCAGGACTCGAAGACTACTACAGAAACCGGAATCTGCTGAAAGCAAGAATTACTGCGGAGCATGTCGCGCGTGCTGTACTTTTCTTTGCAACACGCAAGACCCCAACCACGGGAGCTACGCTTCCGGTGGACGGCGGTCTCCCCGATTCAACACCACGTTAGTCCAGCGCCTCGGCTCCAGTTTAGGCGGGCGTTTCCCGTGTCGGATCGCTCCGTCAACCGGACTATATTGCAGCTCGGTATTCGATTCGACGCACCGCAACATGAGTCCCCCTCGGCTCATATCACCTCGCCCCACAAATTCCACAGGAAATTTTAGACGGTCACCGAAAATTTCCAGGAGCAACTCCACATATTTTTTTGAACTGATGCTCCCCAAAAGGACAACTTCCGAATCTGACGGCAATTTCGCGGCTACTTCGATCGCTGATTTTCGAAGTGCTTCAGCGTATCGCGCGCTCGCAGGATCAATCGGTACTTCGCTGAAGGATTGCAAATCTTCTTTGGTAACCAGCGTTTCAACGTTCAAAAGACCGCGATCTGATGTGATGACAAGGACGCCTGGGATCTTTTCGGGACTTTTGCAAAATTGATTTGCGTATGCCAGCTTGCCACGAAAGTAGAGGCCGCTGACAAAGCTGAAAACTTCACCGATTGGCGCTCCCGCGTCTTTGAATCGCACGGCCAGTTCAAAACTTGCGCGCGGGCTGTAAAGCATCTCAGCTCGCCTGCCCGTTGCGTTGGCGGGAGAAAGAATAAAGATCCGATATCCAGTGCCAAAGTCATGAGTCATGAGTAATGAGGCCTGTTAAGCCGGTCTCATTGCTCATCACTCATTGCTCATTACTTTCCAATATTAGCGAACCTTGGTTTCTGTTTCCACCGTGCCTTCATAATAGGTGATCAGGCGGGCACTTGTTCGAAGTCCGATGTAGGACCACGCCCACTGCAGAAGCACGAATAGACGGTTCCGGAAGCCAATCAGGAAGAAAATGTGAATGAGTAGCCAGCCCAGCCAGGCAATGAAACCGGAGAATTCCATTTTCCCGCGACTGCCGATCGCGGCCGCTCTACCAATCGTGGCAAGACTCCCTTTGTCTTTGTAAACGAACGCCGATTGTTTAGGACGATTTTTACTGATCGCGAGAATTTGTTTTGCCGCGTAACGTCCCATTTGAATTGCTGCAGGAGCAACGCCAGGGACCTGTTTGCCTTCACCATCGGTCAATGAAGCCAAATCACCCACCACAAAAATTTCGGGATGGTCCTTCACCGTAAGGTCCGGAGTGACTCTCACCCGCCCTGTCCTGTCAAGCTCAGTTCCCAGAGTACGGCCAAGAGGCGATGCAGCCACCCCTGCTGCCCAAAAAATACGATGCGTTTCGATCCGTTTTTCACCGATGTAAACAGCATCCGGTTCCAGTCGAGTCACGAGTGAATTTGTCCAAACCTCCACTCCCAGTTTTTCAAGTTGTTTCTGCGCGCTCGCAGAAAGTCGTTCTGAATACGCCGGAAGAACACGCGGTCCGCCTTCCAGCAACAAAATTTTTGCGGATGCCGGATTGATGTGGCGAAATTCTCGCGACAAAACTCGTCTGGACATTTCACTCATTGTTCCGGCCAGCTCCACTCCGGTGGGTCCCGCTCCTACGATCACGAAATTCAAGAGAGCAGTTGCTTTCTTGGGATCACGTGCTTTTTCAGCCTCTTCAAACGCCGTGAGAAACATTCGTCGGATCTGCACCGCATCTTCCAGCGTCTTCAAACCAGGAGCAATTTGCGCCCAATCTTCATGCCCAAAATAAGCGTGCGTTGCGCCAGTTGCGACAATTAGAAAATCGTACAAGATTTCGCCGCCACGGTAGTGGACGGTTCGTGCCGGAACATCAACGCGTTCCACTCCTGCCAACAACACCTCGATGTTTCTGCATTTCCGGAAAACGTGGCGGATCGGCTGCGCAATATCACCTGGTGACAAACCGGTGGTTGCTACCTGGTATAGCAACGGCTGAAACAGATGATGGTTGCTCCGATCGAGAATTGTCACGCGAACAGCCTCATTGCACAATTCCCTCGCTGCATACAGTCCCGCAAATCCTGCTCCGATGATCACAACGCGGGGTTTCTCCATTCGAATCTCTCTTTCAATATATCGCAGTGTAACCAAAGAGATAGTAGCAAGGCTGGAAGCCGAGGTTGTTGATGAAGGCTGGAAGCCTGCGCTCCATTGGCATAGACATTGCTCTCGCCACGTTGCATGGAAATGCTTTGCACGCTATTTGGCCATGATCTAAACGGTTGTGACGATCTCGTTCTATCCAACAGGAGGACTCGAATTCGTCACATTCTTGGCTGTTTCTTCGGTGGCCATACCTATACATTTCTGGGCTCGCGCAACAACCACGATGAATACATGTGTACGCGTTGTGGTCATCCTCTCCTGTTTCACAAAGAAGAAAACACTTTTTCAAGCAGGCAAACCTTCAAAAAGAAAGTCCGATACCTTTGCAATCTCTTCGGACACAAAGTTCATCCCGTTACGCAACGCCAATCCTTCTGGGAATATGCCTGCTTTTGCGGACATTCGTTTTTAAAAAAGGAACGCGAAGTGAGGAAGATCACTCATCCTCTAGCCTGCCTTTTTGCGGGACACTTTATCGAAAAAATTGAAGACCGCAGGAATTGTTCGGAGTTTTCGTGCACCGTCTGCGGCCACACCTTTCTTCTTGGGCAAACTCATGTGTGATAACTTCGCGCTGTTTGCTCTCCTTGCAGTTCTTTACGAATACTGCACTCCCTTTTCCATTTGAACCTGTTTTACTATTCCACATTGACAAATATCCTGCCATTGTTCTGGTCCTTACGGGAAGCATTTGCGCTGCCGCCGGTGGAAATATCGATCAGCTCTTAGCGAATAGAATTCGCAAGCGGTTAATGAACAAGTTTACAGAAGCTCGCTCCTATTTTTATGTTGCCACGTTCCTTTTTGCGCTCCTTCCACTTCCCTTTTCAGTCATTCGTGTCAGCTTGCTGAAGATCAAACCGAAAAGCGCCTATTACGGATCGGCCATTTTTGCCGGACGGTTTATCCGCTATTCGTTGATAACCAGAATATTGGAGACGAATTATAACGTTGGGATACTTATTGTCCTTTTACTGATTTCCAGCGGCTGGCTTCTGGGTAGAGTCCTGCGGCGACACATCGAAATTCGAACAAGCCCTAGCAACGTCTGACTAAGACGTAGCGCAACAGTTCCAGAATGCGGTATTTTAAGCTAGATGAGCTACGACGTTGTCGTTATTGGATCGGGCCCTAATGGATTGAGCGCAGCCATTGAAGTGGCTCAGGCAGGATTAACGGTATGCGTGCTCGAAGCGAATGACAGAATTGGGGGAGGCGTAAGAGCGGAAGAGTTAACGCTTCCCGGCTATTTGCATGATGTATGCTCCGCAATTCATCCGATGGCAATCCTTTCTCCCTTTTTTCAAAAACTGCAATTAAAACAATTCGGGCTTCAGTGGATTTTTTCTCCTGCAGCAGTCGCTCATCCGCTGCCGGATGGTTCTGCGGCGATTTTGTACAAAGACATCAACCGGACAATCGAGAATTTGGGAAATGATGCGAACAGGTGGCATGACCTGTTCGCTCCATTCACTCGATCCCCTTTTGCGCTTTTTTCTGAGATTCTGCGGCCGATCAGAATTCCACAAAGACCATTTTTGATGGCGAAGTTCGGACAACTTGCGCTGCGATCCTGTGTGGATCTCGTCCATCACAATTTTTCGAATCAGCATGCGCGCGCGCTTTTTGCCGGATGTGCCGGACATTCATCTTTGCAGCTGGAAGCAAAAGGAAGCGCTTCCTTTGGTCTGGCTCTGGCAATTGCAGGCCATGCTGTCGGTTGGCCTTTACCTGCCGGCGGTTCGCAGAAAATTGCAGACGCGCTTGCGGCCTGTTTGTGGAAATCAGGGAGTGAAATCAAGACCGGGCACAAAGTGAACTCCCTGCGAGATCTACCTCAAGCCCGCTGCTACATATTTGATGTGACACCGAGGCAACTTCTGAGCATTACTGAGAACGCTCTCCCCTCTCGTTATCGCCACAAATTATCGGTATTCAAATACGGCCCTGGAGTTTTCAAAATGGATTGGGCGCTGAGCGCTCCCATTCCCTGGAAAAATCCGGATTGCCTGCAAGCTGCTACTGTTCATGTGGGCGGGACTTTGGAAGAGATTGCGCAGGCAGAAGCGGAAGTATGGCAAAACAAACATCCGGAGCATCCCTTTGTTTTAGTCGCACAACAAAGTTTGTTCGACAGCAGCAGGGCTCCCGCCGGCAAACACACAGCATGGGGATACTGCCATGTTCCGAATGGATCGAATTTCGACATGGCAGAAAAGATAGAGCGGCAGATCGAAAGATTTGCGCCTGGTTTTCGGGATGTGATTCTCAATCGCCATACGATGTCTACAGCGCAGCTCGAAGCGCACAACGCGAATCTTGTCGGTGGAGACATTGCCGGTGGTGCAAACAGTCTCCGGCAATTTCTAGCAAGGCCAACACTACGATGGAATCCCTACGCGACTCCAAATTCCAAAATCTTTATTTGCTCTTCTTCTACACCCCCCGGTGGAGGCGTTCATGGAATGTGCGGCTACCTGGCAGCTCGCACAGCGCTTAGAAGAGTTTTCCGGAAGTAATATAATCAAGAAAATCAATGGGTTTATCTTCAGGTTCGCAGCTCGGTCCATACGTAATTCTGGAAACAATCGGAACAGGTGGAATGGGCGAAGTCTACCGCACTCACGATCCCAGAATTGGCCGTGACGTCGCCGTTAAGTTACTCTCTCCTTCCTTTGTAGAAGACAAAGTGCACCAGCGAAGATTTGAACAGGAAGCGCGAGCAGCAGGAGCGCTCAATCATCCTAATATTGTAGTACTTCACGATGTGGGCACGAATGATGGTTGTCCGTATCTTGTGAATGAACTGCTTGAAGGAGAAACTCTTCGGGACCGTTTGAGAAATTCGCCACTTTCGGTAAAGAAAGCGCTGGAATACTCGGTTCAGATCACGCAGGGATTGGCTGCTGCTCATGAGAAAGGAATCGTTCATCGCGATTTGAAGCCAGAAAATATTTTCATTACAAAAGATGGCAGGCTGAAGATTCTGGATTTCGGGCTTGCCAAGCTGATGCGGCCGCATGGATCCGTATCAAAAACCAGTTTGCTGAGTTCCACACAGTTCCCTTGACCTCCGGCAGAGATCAATTTCCGCGCTTTTCTCCAGATGGCGCTTCCATCCTTTTTGTGCGACAGGAAAATGAGATGCGTTCGCTGTATAAGGGTTTCGTTTCTCGGTGGCGAACCATTAAAAGTTTTGCCCGATGTTTATGATGCGGATTGGGCGCCCGATGGAAAACGAATCGTTTTCGTGCGCCAGATCAGCAAGAACCAGCAATATTTTTCCTCAATTGGCATCGCAGAAATTCAAGGAGGCAAGACTCAGCAAATCGCGCGCATCGAAAATCGCATGTTTCAACCGCGATGGTCTCCCGATGGAGGAAACATAGCTGTCGTTAATGGCGATTCACCCGGCTCCATTTTGATGATCGACGTCGCAACTTCAAAACAGAGGTGGTTGAAGCTTCCCGCGCCGGAAGGAAGTATTTCCACGGCTGCATGGACTGATTCCGATCATCTGGTCTATCTGAAATCAGACAGCGTTACTCCCGGTGTTATCGCATCTCCGGGAATCCTGTTGCGCCACAACATTCACTCAGATCAAGCGGATGCATTATTTTCCGTTCCCAATTGGGGACAGAGTTTGGACCGGATTGGAACGAACGGAATCGTTTTTACTGCCAGCGCTGCGCGTCAGAGTTTATGGGAAGTGCCGCTGGATTCGAAGGAAGAATCGCCCCGTTGGCTCACGCACGGGAATAGCATAGATAGACAGCCCGCTTATTCGCCGGATGGTGAATGGGTGATCTTCTCCTCCAGCAGAAGTGGAAATCTTGATCTCTGGAAAATTCATACATCAACGGGGGCACTCAAAAGAGTGACAGATCATCCTGCGGTCGATTGGGATCCAGCTTTTACGCGCGATGGGAAAAAGATTATCTGGAGTTCTTCACGAAGCGGTCATTTTGAAATCTGGACCGGAGATGCGGATGGGGCCGGAATCCGGCAACTAACATCCGATGGAATTGACGCGCAAAATCCGACTTCCACGCCGGACGGCGAGTGGATTGTGTACGCAAGCAGTAATCCAGCAAAGAGCGGTATCTGGAAGATTCGATCAGACGGCTCAGGGTCCACGAGGTTATGGACAGGAAATAGCGCGCTTCCTGAGGTCTCCTGGGATGCTCAATATGTTGCTTTCGCGGAAGATTTGAACATCACGAAAATCAGCGTTGTTCGAATATCCGACGGGACCAGATTTCCCTTTGTCGGCGCGGCTGGAAGTCAACTTGTGACAAGCGCGATCACGCCTGGAAGACTGAGGTGGATGCCTCAAAAGAATGCGATCGCATTTGTTTCGCAAAATGAAGGAGGACTTCCAGGTATTTTCGAACAGATGTTCATTCCGAATCGTGACACAAAGAACACACGGAAACCAATTACAGGTTTTGATTCACATCTGTTTACCGAATCCTTTGGGATTTCTCCGGATGGTTCCCGGATCACCATTTCCCGGCTGGACCTTCTTCAAAGCTTGATGGTTGCGGAAAACCTGCCACTACTGCTTGATCGTCAGATTCGATTTCACGCTCTTTACACCGCTCACGGTCTTCGCAATTTCAACCGCACGGTCCGCCTCCGCCTGACTGGAAACAGCGCCATTTAACGTCACGTGACCGTGGCTCGTATCTACGTCAATGGCAGATGCAGACACCTGTTCATCGTTTGCGAATTTCATCTTGATAGCGGAGGTAATACTTCCGTCTTCAATTTCCTCGCCAACATCTTCCGCCTTATCACCGACTTCTTCGGCAGCTTCGGTTGTTCCTTCCTTAATGGCTGTGCCGGTATTTTTCGCCGTGGTGCACGCAAAGAACAACCCCAGCGCGAGAATAAAGATCAATATCCACTGCAAGTTTCGCATGATCTGGTTCCTCCATAAGTGATTACCTTTTACATAAAATAGTCTCGACGTGATCTTTACCATTGCTTTTCCTCCGTCCTTTTGTAGTGAAACGAGCGACAGGACTTCATTTTTTACTACAGAGCAAACACCTCTCTTTTCTACAACCCTTTTACAGGAAATGCGGTTATCGCTTCTCGAGAGAAGATCTACTTTCTGTTTATAGGAGAGAAAAAATGAATCAACAAATTGATCTACTCTACGATCTCAAGCAGAAGTTCCAATTTCTCACCTTTATGACGGATAGAGAAATCGAGAATTTTCTATCCATCGTTGCAGCAGTCGCCGTCGGCACTTCGATCAGTCCGGACGAAATTCTCCGGGAAATTGAAAAAGAATCCTGTAAGAATCTGGCATTTTGCTAGGAAAGACTGAACTACTTTGCCTCGGCAGTTTCCATCAAAATCCGCGCTGGATCTTTTTTCCGCTTCAAGAATGTCTGGAAGTGATCCAGGTACACAAAAAACACAGGTGTAACGTAAAGCGTCAGAATTTGTGAAAACAGCAATCCACCCACAACCGCCAAACCAAGTGGTTGGCGAGCTTCTGCTCCCGCTCCGATCCCCATTGCAATGGGAAGAGTGCCAAGCAATGCGGCCATGGTTGTCATCATGATCGGTCGGAAGCGAACCATGCAAGCTTCATGAATCGCGCTCTTCGCATCTTTGTGTTCGTTTCTCTGAGCTTCCAGCGCGAAATCAACCATCATGATCCCGTTCTTCTTTACAATTCCGACCAGCATGATGATGCCTATGAACGCGTAAAGGCTTAACTCACTTCCAAAGATAAATAGCGTGAACAATGCGCCAAATCCAGCAGAAGGCAACGCTGTGAGGATCGTGATGGGGTGGATGAAACTTTCGTACAAGATTCCCAACACCATGTAGATCACAAGAATCGCCATGATCAGCAATAGACCGAGGCCCGCGAAAGAAGATTGGAATGCTTGAGCTTGACCCTGAAAACTGGTGGTAATTGTTTCAGGAAGCATGTTTCGCGCAAGCTTGTTGATTTCAGCAACGGCATCTCCAATCGCAACGCCCGGTTTCAAATTAAAGGAGATGGTGACCGCAGGAAGTTGTCCGGAGTGACTGACAGACAACGGACCCAAACCTGGCTCGAGTTTGGCCAGTGCATCCAACGGGACCAGCTCATTTCGCGAGGAACGGATGTAGAGCATCGACAAAGCTGCTGGATCTCTTTGATATTTCGGATCCAATTCCAGAATGACCTGATAGCTGTTGTTTGGCGCGAATATTGTAGAAATCTGGCGCGAGCCGTATGCGTAATAGAGAGCATCTTCCACCTGCTCTGCGGTTACGCCAAGAGACGAAGCCTTGTCCCGGCCAATGTCAACACTCACTTGAGGATTCTTGATTAACAGGTCGCTGGTGACGTCCTGCAGTCCGGGAATTTGCCGAATCTTGGCTTCCAACTTTGGCCCGTGTTCATACAACTCGCCGAAATCGGGACTTTTGAGCGTGAACTGGTAAAGACTCTTGCTCAGTTGACCTCCGATACGAATCGGCGGTGGATTCTGCAAAAAGACAATCATGCCGGGGATCTTTGCCAATTCCGGCCGCAATTCTTGAATCACTTCATCGACCGATGATTCCCGTTCATCGCGCGGTTTCAAACGCAAGAAAACAATACCCTGATTGCTTCCTGTAAAACCACGCGAACCGATTGTAGAAAAGAAACGGTCTACATTCGGATTTTGCTGAATCGTTTGCATGACTTTTGTCTGGTGTTCTTTCATCGATTGAAAGGAAATCCCCTGGGCTCCTTCTGTGAAACCGAAGATCTGTCCCGTATCGGAGCTTGGCAAGAAGCCGGCAGGTATGATCCGAAACAGGAAAACGGTTGCAATAAGCATCAGCACAGACACTGCCACGGCAGTCAGGCCATGATTCAGTACCCAGCCCAAGGTCTTCCCGTACCAATTCACGGAGTAATCGAACACTCTTTCTGAAGCCCGGTAGAAGCGTCCGTGCTGATCGGCAGGAGTATGTTTGAGAAACCGGCTGCAGAGCATCGGGGTTAAGGTTAATGAAACAAATCCACTGATCAGAATTGCAACACCGATTGTCACAGCAAATTCATTGAAGAGTCGACCCGGGATGCCACCCATAAACAAAATCGGGATGAAGACTGCTGCAAGCGAAAGGGTCATGGATAATATCGTGAAACCCACTTCTTTAGATCCTTCCAAAGCAGCCTGCAATTTGCTCTTTCCCATCTCCATATGCCGAACGATGTTCTCCAGCATGACAATAGCGTCATCCACAACGAAACCAACCGAGAGGGTTAGCGCCATCAACGAAAGATTATCCAGACTGTAATCAAGCAAATACATTACCGAAAAGGTACCGATAATCGACATCGGCAATGCAAGACTGGGGATCACGGTTGCGGAGAGGTTGCGCAGGAAAAGGAAAATGACCAATATGACCAGACAGAGGGTTAAGTAAAGTGTGAATTGAACATCTTCAACCGATTCCTTAATGGACTGCGAACGGTCGAACAAAATGTGCAATTGCGCCGAAGCAGGAATCTGTTGTTGGAAAAGCGGAAGCAAACGCGTGACGTTGCCCGCAACTTCTACGGTATTCGTACCAGGCTGTCTTTGAATCGCGAGCACCAGGGAACGAGTGAGTTGTTTCCTGTCCCCAAACCATGCTGCGGTTTTATTGTTTTCAACACTGTCACTGATCAATGCAATGTCATCCAGACGAACCGGCGAACCGTTTCTGTAAGTCACAACAAGCGGGCGGTAAGCGGAGGCTTGCATCAGTTGTCCGGAAGTTTCCACAGTGAAGGCTTTGTGTGGACCGTAGAGGATGCCGGTTGGCATGTTCACATTGCCTCTTTGAATAGAGGAAGCAACTTCATCGATCCCAATTCCGCGCGATACGAGAGCTTTCGGATCAACCTGAATGCGAACCGCATATTTCTGCGCGCCATAGACTTGAACCTGGGCAACTCCACTGACTGTGGAGATCCGTTGCGCCATGATCGTCTGTCCATATTCATCCAGCGTGGACATAGGAAGCGTTGGCGATGTAAGGGCGATGTACATAATCGGCTGATCGGCTGGATTCACTTTCTGATAAGTGGGCGGACTCGGCATATCCGGGGGCAACTGATTCACAGACCGTGAAATCGCCGTCTGAACATCCTGGGAAGCAGCATCAATATCGCGGCTCAAATTGAACTGCAGGGTAATCGTGCTGACTCCTTGCGCGCTGTTGGAATTCATGGAATCCAAACCCGCGATCGTCGAAAATTGCCGCTCCAGCGGTGTCGCAACCGCGGATGCCATTGTCTCCGGACTTGCTCCCGGCAAAACCGCTGAAACCTGGACGGTCGGAAAGTCCACGTTCGGCAGATCGCTTACAGGAAGCAAGCGATACGACATGACTCCAAAAAGCAAAATAGCAATCATAGCCAGTGTGGTCATGATCGGACGCTTAATGAATACTTCTGAGATGCTCATAATGATGCCTCCTTGATCGTAAGGGCGACCCTTGTGGTCACCCTGAACGGGCAGGGACAAGCCCTGCCCCTACGGGATTTCATAATGACGCCGCCTCCCGATATTTGAATTCAACTTTTGCGCCCGGTAGTAGTCTGAGCTGACCGTCCGTCACGACAGTTTCGCCAGGTTGAACTCCTTGTTCAATAATCGTTTCCTGCGCCACCGTTGCGCCAACGGTAACCGGCCGCACCTCTGCAGTCATATCTCCTTTTACCACGTAAACGTATTGCCCATCCTGGCCGGTCTCGACCGCCTGCGCGGGAACCACGATCGCATTCGTCCGCGTTGTCAATGTCAAAGAGACGTTCGCAAATTCGCCAGGCCACAAAACGTTTTGAGTGTTGTTGAAAGTGCCTTTCAGTACGATTGTTCCCGTATCCTGATTTACTTCATTGTTAATAAAGGTTAGCGAACCGGCGACGGGATTGCTTCCGGACTTATCGGTCACCACAATCTGCAAATTTCCTTTTGCGTAGTGGCTTCGAATTTCAGCAAGATGTTCCTCCGGCACGGAAAAAGTAACGTTAACAGGGTCCGTCTGATGGATCTGCACCATTTCAGTATCATTTTGTTTCACGACATTTCCTGCGTGTACTTGCACATTTCCGGTCCGTCCAAAGATGGGGGACCGGATTGAACAATAATTCAACTGCAGTTTTGCATTTGTGACAGCAGCACGGTCTGCTTCCACAGAAGCTTCCAGAGATTCCGCATTGGTGCGCACTTGCTCGTACTGCTCCTTCGTTACGTAATCCTTCTTCACGAGATTTTCATATCGGGTGGCGAGTTCTCTTGCAGTTTTGGCCTGAGCCAAGTTCTTTGTGAGATTCGCCTGCGCTTTTGCGAGCTCCGCCTGAAACGGACGTGGATCGATTGTAAAAAGTAGATCCCCTTTCTTGACGTTTTGCCCTTCTTTAAAATGAACCGTAAGAAGTAAGCCGTCCACTTGAGGTTTCACCCTCACACTGGACAGAGCTTCCACAGCACCCACAGCTTGAATTTGAACAGGCATATCTTTCTGGACAACTTTTTCTACGACAACCGGAACAGTCATTTGCTGCGGCTTCATCGATGCCTGCTTCTCTTCTTTGGAGCAAGCCGGCAGCATGCTGATCACTATGCAAACGATCGTAAACTTGATTGAATTCATTGCTTCACTTCCTGGTTACCCTTGGCGGCATTCGAAGGAATAGAAAACTCATTTTCCTGTCCCAATACGCCCATATCATGATAGAGCTGCGAGAGAGCCAGCAGCCATTCCGTGCGAGTCCGGACATCCTGCGACCTTGCATTTTCCAAAGCATTTTGAGCTGCCAGCACATCAAGAATGCTTCCGACTCCTTCCTTGTAACGGCCTGATGCGACCTCATACGATTCCTGCGCGCTTTCCAGAAGTTTTCGCGTAGCCTTGATCCGTTCGGCAGATGTGTTCAATTGAAAAAAACTGGTCCATACTTGTAAACCCACTTCTTGCTGAAAACTGGCGACTCGCGCTTTCGCAGCATCTGCTTCTGCCTTCGCTTGTAAATAATCGTTCCTTCGCGAAAAACCATCAAACAGGGGAAAAGAAATCGTCAATGCGGCGCTGTAATTGTTGCTGGATCCCGAAGGTTCCAGATAGTAGAGTCGCTGGACACTTGCATTCGTTTCAATCACCGGAAACTGTTCGGCTCGAACAGAACGCGCGTGCGCTTCAGCTCCCAGCGCTTCAGCCCGGAGCGCGGCGAGTTCCGGTCTTCTTTTGATGCCCTCTTGAATCATTGCGACAACTTCCTTCGACACCTCGTCCAGAGGCAGATCCTGCGGAAGCTCATCAACAACTTCCAGTTGCGGATTTAGTGGTGGAATGCCGATCGCAATCGCAAGTGTCCCACGCAGAATTTGAATCTGTCCACGGGTGGTTGCCGCCGCAAAATCCGCTTCAGCCAGCTGCGTCTGTGCCTGCAATACATCGGCAATCGTAGCAAGACCCGCATCATGTCGTTGTCTGGCCGCATCCAGATCTGCTTTTGCACGATCCACGCTGGACTCCTGAGCCTGCAAAAGCGCTTTCGAACCTATGTATCCATAATACGCGCGCTGCACATCCAGAATCAGGTTTTGCACCTCGGCATTGTGCGTAAAATTCGCGGCAAGCAACAGTTTCCGCGCTTCATCGACGTCAGCGCCTTTTCGCCCGAAATCAAAAAGAACCCATCGCACCGTAGCGGCCGGTTCAACAGTATCCTGCTTGAACGTAAATTGCCCTCCGATTGCGGACGCGCGGATCCGCCCCAGTTCGGCCCCCAAGGTCACGTCCGGAAAGTACTCTCCTTTTAAGCTCCTGTATTCCGCTTGTGCCGCCTTTGCTTCATTCCAGGAAATCCTGGTTCTGTACGCTGTGCTCAAAGCAAAATCGATCAACTCCGCCAATCGCCAATCCGATTTGTTCTGGATTTCAGGCGATGCTTGCAGTGGTGAAGCATCTCTCAATTTCGGAGGATCCCCAGCAGGAACTTTCCAGAATTCGCCCGGTTTGGGAGGAATGCCGGGAGAATTCCATGTATTTTCTCTGTCTTCTGCAAAACTATGAATAGAAATAAGACAACAAATCAACACTGCATAGAGTCGGTTCATACACCCCTCTGAATTCCGTTGAGAAAAACATGAGTTTTTGATCAGGCGGCAAAGTCTAATGAGCATCGGATTCAGCAGTCAAGCAGGCAGGGACGAACGGTTGTTGGACTGTGGCAAAGGGCTAATATGAGGTGGTAGTGGCAGAGCATTTGCCATGGAGTTTGAATGAGCTTGTTACCCCACAAATGATTGCCATAGCACAAACATTCTTGCTGCAAACAAATGCTCTGCTTTGTCTCCAATGATAGCAGAGCATTTTCACGCCGAACCAGCTTCGAGTACGATTGGAGTTTAGCTACCCGGAGATACGCATACACGCCGTTTGGAAAATGCTCTGCCACTACAGCTTCCTGTAAACGGTTCCGATGTAATCCACGAATTCCGGTTCAAGACCCTGTTCCCTGATCAACGACTGAATCTGCGCCCGATGGTGTATGTTGTGGTAATTCAACTGCAGCGCAATGTCTTGAAGTTTTGCAGAAAACTTTCCACCGTCATATCCAATGAAAATCACATCCTGATTAAGATCTTCTTCTTTCTTTTCCTCCAGATACCGAAGCCACGCCTGCAAGCTGTTGCTCCATTCCACTTCCAGGTTTTCTAACGGATATGCCGGTTCCCACCAGCTCATTTTGGGATTATTCGGATACTCAATAATTCTCGCCAGCCACTTTTTCTGTGAATTAATCAAGTGACTGAAGAACTTGATGGCCTGGTCTTTTTGAGGCAGTTTCTCGATCGACTGAAGGATTTGCCTGTTTGCCCGATCGTTGTATTTGAATGTATCTATGAGATATTGCTTCATTTCCATATCTAATTCTCCTCCTTTCTTTATACAATAGTTTCAGGTTTCAAGTAGCCTTTAGAGTATTATCAAGAGAATATGCCTGACAATCCATCAGAAGCCGGAAGTCCAAACTTCGACCGCGTGGCTGCCGCATGGGAGAAGTGGGAGGACTGGTTAGAGCCCTCCTACCGTTCGTTCAACGAAATATTTATAAAGACCGCCGGTGTGCGCGCGGGACATCAAGTTTTGGACATTGGATGCGGCTCCGGTTATCCGTCAATTCAAGAAGCGCAACAGGTGGGTATCCAGGGTTCAGTAACCGGATTGGATATTTCCGAACCAATGTTGGAAGTCGCAATGAGACGCGCGAAACTCCTTGGGCTCACAAATATACAATTTAAGAAATGTGACGTAGATATTTTGCCATTTCCGGAAAATCATTTTGACGCCGCAACCGCCCGCTTTTGCCTGATGTTTGTGAGTGCTCCGTGTAATACTCTTCGTGAAGTCCTGCGCGTCCTCAAAGCGGGAGCGTGGTTTTCGGCATCCGTATGGGCAAGACAGGAAAAGAATCCACTTCCACGAACAATTCTGGAGCGCTACTATGATCTGCCGCCAGGGAATACAGAAACACCCGGCCCTTACCGTTTCGCGAGAAGCGGTGCTTTAGCTCAAATGCTGGAAGAGACAGGATTTCAGGAACCCACTGAAAAAGAAGTATTGGTAAACGAAGTTTTCCTGACTGGCCGGCAGTATGTCGAACATCTGCTGGAGGCCTCCGCACTGTGGGGTTCTCTTCTGCTAAAACTCGATGCAGGAAAATTAAAGGAAGCAACAGAAGCGCTGGTTAGCGCTGCGGAAGAATTTCGAGCTGGTACCGAGATACACATTCCACGATGTGCTTTCATTGTTTCCGCTCGGAAGTAGGTTTTAGAAAAACAGAGTCTTCAAAAACGGGATTCACCTTGACTTCCTTGAGGGTAGTCGTTTGAACGGTCTCCCCTGTTTTTAGGTTCTTTCGGACTCCTTTAAAGGAAAACAGCACACCATTGACCTTGCGAAAATCAGAATTTGCTGACTCGGTCAACTTTTTTGTGGAGTCGATATCAGGATGCAAAGCTTTCACATCGCGGGTTCGCTCTATCCTCCCGGTTTCCGGATGAACAAACAGGAAGGTTTCCATTCCACTATCGAGCGTCAGTTTCAAAACATAGTAGGAAGTTTTATCAATCTCCTGGCGCCCTTCATGATCGATCCGGTGACCGAGCGCAGTCAGCTCATGAAGTCCAAAAAGCTTTCCCGGCAAAAAGATGCCGTTGCGGAGCGCCGCGCTGCCATCCACGCTTGCATCTTTCGCAACTCCATCCTCTCCCATCTGCCATCCATTTTCCCCATCAAAACCTTCAGTAAAAACGCGTTTCCCGCCCGCATAGATGTCAATCCGCATCCGCATATTGCGATCCGCTTTATAGATTCCATCCACGGTAAACTCAGGCTCTTGAATAGTAAGATGCATTTCAACAGTACGTACTTTTTCAATCGCTTCTCTCCCTCCGGCCGCTTGAGTATATAGATCCAGAACATCCTGAAGAGTGGATTGCGGGGACATTAAAAGAAACAAAATGAACAAACAAAATGTCATGAAATGTACTCCTTCCTCAACCTTAGACGTTATCCAGAGACGGAAGGTTTATTTCGCAGCAGACTTGGGGAGGATAAGGCTGAAAGTGCAACCATGCCCGCGGCGATTCTCTACATAGATGGCTCCGCCGTTCGCTTCCACCAGTTGTTTACACGTAAGAAGTCCAAGTCCCATTCCCTTTTTCTTCGTCGTAACCAGGGGCTGAAAGAGTTTTTTGAAAACAGCATCGCTCATTCCCGGTCCTGAGTCTGAGAAGTGAATTCGCGCGGACTGTTGCTCTTCCTGGATCTGTATATCCAGCGTCCCCTGTTTATCGCCGATTGCTTCAACCGCATTGTGGACAAGATTCAGAAAGGTTTGACGAATTTGCGCCGGATCAATCCACAACAAGATCGATTCTGCGCTGCCACATTCCAATTGAACGTGCGAGGGAATATTTGCGAGGGAAAGGACCTGATCAAGAAGTTCCTGCAATGGGACTTGCTGTTTTTGCGGTTTGCCGGTAACTGTGGATTCCAGCAGGTTGGTGATGATCGAATCACAAAGAGCCAGCTGTTTCTTCATCATCGGCAAATGTTTTGCGTCCAATCTGTGTTCGAGCAAGTATGCGATGTTATTCAGCGCTGCAAGAGGATTTCTTAATTCATGGGCCAGCGTGAGCGCGATCTGGGGCTGGTTCGACAGAGTCTCCAGGGCTTTTTTGCGACGCACATCAACCGGATCGCGAACGATATGAATCACCGCGACAAGCGGCTCCGTCTCACGCTTTACCGGGAAAAAGGATTCGATTACTTCGATCGACCTTCCATCTTTTGTGAGTCGCGTTGTTTCAACATCCAAAAGCGATCTTCCCGTAAAAACCTGTTTCAGACATTTTGCAAAGTCCCCTTTGGCCTCCTCCGGAAGCAATACTTCGATGTAGTTTAAACACGCTTCTTCCTTGTTGTATCCAAAAACACGCTCCGACGCCTGATTCCAATAACAGATCCGCCCGGTGCTGTCTTCCACAACAACGGCATCTTCCATGCAGTCCATCACAGCTTCTGTTAAACGTTTCATGTTTTGATTCTAACATTTCGTAATTTGTAGTGGCAGAGCATTTTTGATACACATTGCACCCGCCATTTAACGCAACGATCTTTGACGTCGCTCAAAACCATCATTGGTTGTAAAAAATGCTCTGCTAGTATTTTTCGCGAGCAGAGCAATTGCTCGCAGTCATACCGTTCGTGCTATTGAGAACACTGTGCGCAAGAAGTCTGCTCAGCGATTACTGGCAATTGCTCTGCCACGTACGCTTGCTTTTCTTCTACCCCTGTAGTATGTTTTTTGTAGAATTCATAGACGGAGTAGGAATCATGCCAAGAAGACCTCGCAAATCAAATCTTTTGTTGACCGATGTTGAACTCACAATCTTCCGCCCCTTTTGGGAGAACGGCAAGCAAAGTCTTTCAGCGAGTGATGTGCAGTTATATCTGATGAATCATGGAAAAAACAACGCGTACACCACCGTGAAAACCATGATTGATCGTATGGTCAAACGCGGTATCTTTACAGCGAAAGAGGCCCAGGGCAGATTCTATTACACTCCAAAGGTTAGCCGCGAACAGGTAGAAAAAGCCTGGGCCGATCATATTCGAACTCTCCTTTACGGCGGAAGACGCCGCTAGATTGACACATTCGGCTTCTGTTTCAGGAATGCTTGAATCAGATTGATTGTGCTGAATTCACCGTGACTGACCCAGCGAAAGAAGTGATCGTGGCGGAACTTTTTGCTTAAGAAATCTTCCACAGGAACACCCTCCTCGTTCGCGCGCAGGATTTGATCGCGAAGCTCCTCCAGAAAGGAGAGCTTTTTCGCGAGTTGTTTTTCTCCCTCTGCAATGAAGCCCCGGTGATTGCAGAAAACAACGGAAGGATGCAGATCAATTAATTTTCGCAGCGAGTTCATGATTTCGTATATGTTTTCGTCATCACGCAGATACCGAAGATAGCTGGCGAGATAGAGATCGCCGGTAAACAACCAACCCTTTTCTCGCGCGAACAAGCAGATGTGATCCTCGGAATGGCCTGGTGTGAGGATAACTTCAAAATTGTAACGCGACATTTCGGCCTGTTGAGCAATCGGAGTTATGGATGCAGGCTCCGGACGTCCCCAGATCAACCTCCTCCAAAACGGGATCTCTATGCAGGTCTGCCGCAAAAGGGATTCAGATCGCGCGTGGGCAAAACACTGTATCCCTCTTCTCTGCAAAAGCCCGTGAAGATTGCCGGTGTGATCCTCATGATGATGCGTCACTATGATTTTTGTCGCGTTCAATCCGGAAAACAGCTTGTCCAGAGGCCGCGCCATGTTGATGGGTCCGCAGTCAATCAAGGCGGAATCCAGGTAAAAAAATCCGGTGGCATAAAGGTACTTCCCTGCATAGGCACGGGCCACCTGCCAGTAATGAACTTCCTCGTAAACGTGATGCTGAATCATCGCATCCGAAAGTCTATCACCAATGGCATACCGGCGGAATCCGGGGTACTCAGAACTATTGACATCGTACTACAAGTATTGTAGTATGGTCGTACTATGACGATGATGGCACTATTGGAGCGGGAAACCATGCGGGGGAAATTTCTGTACATTGTTTACGTCGTTTGTATTTACGTGGCGCTCGGAATGCTATTGCGACTATTTTAGGAATCACCTGTTGTCCGTTCATTTCGCTAGGTAAGGCAGCACTGTTTTCGCTGCCTTTTTTTATTGCTGCTTCCGGGACGCCTGGCGCCCCGTTGAAGCCGTGATAGACTCATTAAGCGAAAAAGATGGAAGAAAAGGAGCCACAACTTGTTCGAGGGCTGGGAGCATGGGACGCGGGACTACTCACCATCGGTTCGGTGCTTGGCACCGGCATCTTCATCACCACGGGTGACATTGCGCGTGTGCTGCCGCATCCGGGACTGATCCTGTTTGTCTGGGTCCTTGGCGGCGTGTTCACACTCGCCGGCGCTCTTACGTATGCTGAGCTTGGAGGAATGTTCCCCCGCGCAGGTGGACAGTATCAATATTTAAAGGAAGCATACGGCATATTCTGGGGATTCCTGTTCGGATGGGGCGCTTTCTGGGTAATCATGACCGGTGGAATCGCGGCACTGGCGGTAGGGTTTGGCCAATATTTCGGGGCTTTCATCCCATTCTTTTCCACGGACAATGTTTTGTTTTCCCTTCCTCTGGGATTTACGACCTGGAATCTAAACGGTGGACAGCTTGCTGGCGCGATTGCGATTTTATTTTTGACTTTCATCAACTATCTTGGATTGAAAGAAGGAGCTGGTGTTCAGAATATCGTTACTTTGATCAAGATCGCCTCAATCCTGGGTCTGGCATTTCTTGGATTGCTCGTGGAGGCGAAAGTCAAACCGGCATTGACCTCGGGAGTTCCCGGCGGAAGTCTTATAGGCGCAATTGGTGTCGCTTTGATCGCTGTGCTTTGGAGTTATGACGGCTGGTATGGGGCAACGAATGTCGCAGGCGAGATGCGGCGTCCCGAACGAGATCTACCTCTCGGTTTGATCGGCGGAACGATTGCTGTAACGATCCTCTACACGTTGATGAATTTTGTTTATGTGCGCGCACTTTCGGTTGAAGAAATGGCGGCAACAGGGCGCGTTGGTGAAACGGCAGCATCAGCTTTATTTGGACCGATTGGGGGTAGAATCATCACCGCGGCAGTGCTGATCTCCGCCTTTGGCTGCATCTCTTCAACCATTTTGTATGCCGCGCGCATTTATTTCCCGATGGCTCAGGACGGCGTCTTTTTTCCCGCCCTTGCGCGGATCCATCCTCGCTACCGAACGCCCTCAACCAGCATTATCGCTCAGGGAATCTGGGCGTGCCTGCTCACATTCTCCGGAACTTATGAGCAACTGTACACTTTTGTCGTTTTTGTTGTGATCGTTTTTCATCTTGCGACCGGCATCGCGGTCTTCGTTCTGCGGCGCAAGCGTCCCGATGCTCACAGACCTTATCGAACATGGGGATATCCCGTCGTTCCCGTGATTTTTATTCTTTCGTCCTTCCTGTTGGTCGCCAATACTTTACTGGAAAAACCGGTGCAATCGCTCATCGGAGTGTTCATTCTTGCGCTGGGAATCCCCGCGTATTACTGGTGGAAAAAAACTTCCCAAAAAACAACCTGAACGTACTTCCATGATCGCCCCGATGCTGTCCAAATCGACGGAAATTCTTCCGGGCGGCAAAGATTTCATTTTTGAAATAAAACTGGATGGCCAGAGGACCATCGCTGAAATCGGCAAGAAAAATTTGGTTCTGTACACGCGAAATTTTCAAAATGTAACGGACAAATATCCCGAGCTCGAAGTGCTTAAGAGCTGCATCAGGAAAAAATCAATAATCCTGGATGGAGAAATCGTTGCGCTCCGGAATGGCCTTCCCTCTTTCGAGTTGTTGCAGCAGCGCATGAATCTACGCGATATGAGAGCCGTTCGACGCGCTGTTGAAGAGATACCGGTTGTGTATTACGCGTTTGACATACTGGATTTGGATGGAAAATCACTTCTAAAAATTCCACTTCAGGAACGAAAAAAACTCCTTCATGCTGCGATAAAACCCTGTGACGCCGTGAAAGTTCTGCCTTTTTTTGAGTCGCGTGATTTTGTGTTGCAGCAAGCAAGCGCTTTTGGATACGAAGGTGTCGTTGCAAAGAAAAGCAACAGTTTTTACTATCCCGGACAGCGGACAGAGCTGTGGCAAAAACTAAAGTTCCAGCTTACCGATAGTTTTGTAATCGGAGGTTGGGTCGAGGGTGGACGCTCCTACCATTTTGGTTCGATCCTGATCGGAAAATATGATGGAAAGAACCTTGTCCACTGCGGGCGCGCCGGGACCGGTTTCGATGAAGCGGGAGTAAAAATGCTGATGGCACAATTTCAAAAGCTCGCCTCGTCTAAGAACCCATTTATTCACGTTCCTTCCACGCGGGAACGAATCCACTGGCTGAAACCGAAACTGGTAGCGGAAGTTAAGTTTAAAGAATGGACGAAAGCTCACATTGTCCGCGCCCCGGTTTTCCTTTCCCTCCGTGATGATATCTCGCCCCATCAGTGCAAAATCTAACGAAGCGCTCCACATTTTGTGTTCTGCGAATTTCCAGTTAATATAGAGATGGGAATCCAGTCGTTTTATCACTAGCGGGAGTGTTGCCTATGAACTCGGGTTCCCAGAAGTCTCTACGAATCCTTCACATCGAAGATAATCTCGCCGATGCTGAGCTTATTGATGCAACACTTCGGTCTAACGGCCTCCAAATTGAAACCACAAGAGTCGAGAAGGAATCCGAGCTAATTCAAGTCCTTCAGCAGCAAACCTTCGATGTAGCCCTTGCCGATTACAGTCTCCCTTCTCTCGATGGACTTACAGTGCTCCGAATTATTCAGCAACTGGCGCCTGACCTTCCATTCATTCTCGTAACCGGTTCGCTGGGAGAGGAATTGGCTGTGGACATGTTGAAACAGGGCGCCAAAGACTTTGTTTTAAAAGGAAGCCTGGGCCGACTTGCTTCTGCGGTCCGGAGAGCAATCGATCTGAAAAACGCCGAAGCCGCAAAAGCTGGGCTCGAAAAAGAGCTTCGGCAGATTCAGAAACTCGATGCGATAGGACAGCTTGCCGGTGGTGTGGCTCACGATTTCAACAACATCTTGATGGTGATTTCGAGCTATTGCGAAATATTGCAGATGAAAACTGATCCCCAGGACTCAAACTACAAAATCATCACTGAAATTCGAGCAGCCTCGGACAAAGGCGCCATTTTGACACGTCAATTGCTGGCTTTCAGCCGCAAACAACACCTTGAGCCTAGAATCGTAAATCTGAATCAGGTTCTAACTGAAATGAAGGGAATTCTTCGCCATCTAATTAGAGAAGACATCGACTTGACCATGCAGTTGCAGGAGAACTTGAGGAAAGTGAAAGTAGATCCTGGAGAGATTGAAAGGATTATCATCAATCTTGTTGCAAATGCGAGGGATGCCATGCCAAAAGGGGGGAAATTACTGATTGAGACGCAGGATGTGGATATCCAGGAAAACCACAGGCAACCGGTGGAACCGGGCTCAGGATTGTACGCATCCATAAGGGTTTCTGACACCGGTATCGGTATGGATCAGGAGACACTCAACCACATTTTTGAACCATTTTTCACAACGAAGGAAGAGGGTAAAGGAACAGGTTTGGGGCTCTCAACAGTCTACGGAATTATCAAGCAGAGCGGCGGACACATTGAGGTAACTACTGAACTCGGGAAGGGAACAACATTCATTGTCTTGTTTCCCGCGGAACCTTAATTTATGAGTGGGAGGGTTATATGCTCGAAATGATTCGTGGTAGAACCACTTGATGACTGGATCAAAGTGATTTTTATCAACTGATCGATCCCTACCGTCCCAATATCGCCGTCGATATCGGAGCCGGTGATGGTTTGTTCGTCTATCATTCTGCACTTCGCGATCACTCCACATTCTTTATCGGACTCGAACCGAATACTAGGACGCTGCAAAAGATTTCCGAAAAGATTCACCGCAAGCTGAAGAATGGCGGTATACGCAACGCCCTCTATCTACGCTCGTCAATCGAGAATCTCCCGGAGGAGTTAAGCGGAATTGCAAAGGAGGTTTTTGTTTTTTTCCCTTGGGGATCCCTTCTCGCAGCCGTACTGGGGAAGGAGAAAACGCTGAGTCAAATCCATCGAATCTGCGCTCCGGATGCGCGGTTGGAAGTTGTATTCAGTCTGGAATTCACTAAAGATCGGTCCGAAATGGAACGTCTCGGCATCGTATCGTTTTCTATCGAAGCGCTGGAAAGCATATTGCTAGAGGCCTACCATGCGACCGGTTTCGAAGCGCAAATACATCCTCTTGCAAATCTATCCGAAGTGCCGACAACATGGGCCCGTCGTCTGGCGCAAAACAAAGAAAGAAGCTTCCTGAAATTGACCGCTCATCCTTTTGCTAAGCCATAGCCCGCGTTGCGCCAGCCGCTGTAACCACCATCCATCGATATCACATTTGTGTAGCCCATTTTTTGCAGGGCGTCGGCTGCCAGCGCAGAACGAAAACCGCCGCCGCAATACAGAACAATCTCAGCAGTAGAATCGGGTATTTTTGTTTCTATATCTCTTTCGATGATTCCCTTTCCCAAATGAATCGCGCCAGGCAAATGATCCTGATTCCATTCGTTATCTTCACGCACATCGACTAGATAAAATTTTTCGCTACGATCCATTTTCTGTTTCACGTCTTCTACCGTCGTTTGACGGACACGCTTCTTTGCGTCATTGACAGTTTCAAGAAATCTGGGTGAATGACTTTTCATTTCTCCTCCTGACACTTCAATATGAATCAGATTTGATGCAGGAACAACCATGATAAGCTGAAACCTCAATACTGAGTAATGAGTCATGAGTAATGAGCAATGACTTCGGACGCACGGTCTCATTACTCATCACTCATTACTTTGGCACTTGTTTCGAGGTGAAGTATGGAAACGATGACAGAGCTCGGAACCTGGAGGTTCCTTCTTCCGGAAGTAATCGAATTGTTGCAGGAAGATCCGCAGGAAATTCCGGAAGCACTCAGTGATTTACATCCTGCGGATGTCGGCGAGATCATTAACCATCTACCTGTCGAGTTAGTTCCCCTGTTCTTGTCGGTTTTTCCCATTGAGCAAGCAGCGGACTTTTTTGAATACACGTCCGAGCCGGTGCGGCTGCAAGTTATCCCCTTGATGGATCTGGCAACGGCGGGAGCATTGCTCGACGCAATGGAGCCGGACGAACAGGCCGATATCGTTTCGAAACTGCCTGACGACCTACAGCAGAGTCTCTTACAACGCCTCACGCCGGCCAACCAGCAAGAAGCGCTGCAGATACTACAGTATCCTGAAAATACTGCCGGCCGCATCATGACCACGGAGTACATCTCCGTTTCACCCAAAGCCACCGTTCGAGAAGCGCTCGCGGCAGTGAAAAAGGGCCTTCCGACGCGCGAAAGTTATCATCATGTCTATGTTCTCGAAGGAAATCGCTTAAAAGGAGTTTTATCGATTCGTGAATTGCTTCTGGCAGATGAGAATCTGTCCGTGGCCGAGGTTATGAACCCTCAGGTCATCACAGTTCTTCCAGAAGCAGATCAGGAACAAGCCGCGCGTCTGTTGTCGCGATACGATCTACTTTCCGTTCCGGTTGTCACCGAAGATGGAAGAATGCTCGGGGTTGTCACTGTGGATGACATCATCGATGTTCTTGTAGAAGAACAAACAGAAGATGTGCAACGGTTAGGAGCGGTAGAACCTTTCGAGTATCCATATTTTCAAACCAGTTTTTGGGAAATCATACGCAAACGTGCCGTTTGGCTCGTGTTATTGTTCATTGCCGAATTCTTGACCGGGTATGCGTTGCGTCATTACGAATCGGCTCTGGAACATGCCATCAGCCTTGTATTTTTTATTCCTCTAATCGTTAGTTCCGGTGGAAATTCAGGGTCACAATCTTCAACAATTATCACTCGCTCCCTCGCTACAGGAGACATTCAATTCTCCAACATTCTGTCGGTGTTATGGCGCGAGAGTCTATCAGGAATCGTAATGGGCTTGCTTCTGGGAGCAATCGGTTTTGTAAGAGCTTATTTCTGGGATACTGGTTTGGCGGTATCGATGATTGTCGGTTTTACTCTTCTTGGAGTCGTAATGCTTGGGACAGTACTAGGCGCCATTCTGCCCTTGCTTCTCAAACGTGTCGGCTTTGACCCTGCCGTAAGTTCTGCGCCGGCGATCGCATCTTTGGTGGACGTATGCGGGATCTTGATTTATTTTAATATCGCACGAATGCTGCTGGATTTGAATTAAAGGACACGTAACCTTTCAGTACCGGGTGGGTTCATAAAAACATGAGAGTAACACAGGGCATAGTTTCGTTTCTGCTCGCGGTTATTCTGATTAGCGTAACTACCGGCTCAGCCCCAAGCAGGGATGAAGTCGCATCGAATCGAATCGACTCCAGTTACACAAAACTCTGGTCTGAAAAAAAAGTTCAGCCGGCTCCACTCAGCTCCGATGAAGAATTTCTTCGAAGAGCCTATCTTGACATCGCCGGACGTGTACCGACCGGTGAACAAACGCTTTCCTTTTTGAACTCGAAGGATTCCGACAAAAGACAGAAACTTTTGGGGCAACTGGTCGACAGTCCTGAATTTGCGGAATATTTTGCCTCTCTCTGGACTGAACTTTTTCTGGGATTCAAGAATGATCCGTACGTACAACGATCCGTGTTTCGCGAATGGCTGCAATCGAAAATTGAGAGCAACACCGGATGGGACAAGATCGCAACGGAGATGATTGTGGCGTCCGGGACACTCGCCGACTCACCGGAGCTAAACTGGTATGCCAGGCACAAACTGGATGCCCCGGATCTTGCAGATGATACGTCTCGTTTGTTTCTCGGCATTCAGCTTGGCTGCGCTCGTTGTCATAATCATCCTCATGAAAAATGGAAGCTTGAAGACTTCTACGGGCTCGCTGCCTTTTATTCCGGTTTAAAGAAAGATGAGCTGAGCCGCATGGAAAGACGACAGGTCCGCCAGCTAAAACAGAAACGGCAAGAAATGATGGAGAAACATAAAACCGCTGATGTTGCGAAGAAAAACCGGCCCGAGATGGTGAAGCAGATGCGGGAGGAATTTCGCGATCTTTTGCGCATGGTGCAGGAACCGACCGGATCTATCACGACTGAGATTCAAGGCAAGAGCGTCGTGTACAATGCGAAATTCCTGCTGGAGCCAAAGCCCTCGCATGCCACAAGTGATCAGCGCAAACAACTCGCTGCCTGGATCACTTCTCCTTCCAATCCATATTTCGCACATGCATTTGTAAATCGTATCTGGGGACTCATCATGGGAAAAGGTTTCGTGCATCCGGTTGATGATATGGGCGGTTCCAATCTTCCTTCGAACCCACAGTTGTTGAATGATCTTGCTGCTGATTTCAAACAGCGTGGGTTTGATGTGAAACATCTCGTTTTTCAAATCGCGAACAGTCAAACCTACCAGCTGACTTCAAAATCGACGTCCCGGGAACCGCCACTCTACTACGAACGGGGGAAAGTTCAGATGTTGAACCCGAATCAGCTGGTAAATTCCTTCTTAACGGCCACCTCCATCGAAAGGGCCCTGCGAATGAAATCGCACCGGGAGTTTGAAGAACGTAAGGAAATGATCTACTTGCATCATGTTTTTCTGTTCGATAACGATGATACGAAATCGAGTGTCGAGTTCGAAGGGACGATTCCTCAGGCGTTATTCCTGTTGAACGGCAGAATCACAAACGAAGCTGTTCAACCGATGTATGCGAATACAATCGAAAAAATCGTGCGGCTCAGTAATGTCGATACTGAGGAAAAGATTGATCAATTGTTTATCCATGTTTTAAGCCGTCACGCTACGAAGGCGGAAACAGGTTCACTTCTCAAGCATGTTCAAGAAAAGGGCGGGAACGTTTCTGCGTATGAAGATATTTTCTGGGCGCTGCTAAACAGCAATGAATTCTTATTTAATCATTGAACAAAGTAGCGTGGACGTCCCGTCCGCGTTCTGGAGTGATGCATGAACCATGACACTTGCAAATGCACCAGGAGAGATTTACTCCGCTGGGGCGCACAGGCCGGCGCTGCTCTGACTTTTGGTCAGGTGCTGGGACTTACGTCATTATTTGCGCAGCCTGCGAAACATCCGAAAGCATGCATTCTGTTGTGGATGGCGGGCGGGCCGAGCCAGCTGGATACATTTGATCCGAAACCGGGTAGTTCCAATGGCGGTGAATTTCGCGCAATTCCAACTGCTGTTCCGGGGATTCAGATTTCCGAACATCTTCCTCTTCTTGCGCGTGAAATGAAGGATCTTGCCATCATCCGTTCGATGAATTCCCGTGAAGGAAGTCATGAACGCGCACGATATTTTGTGCATACAGGTTATGTGCAGTCAGGTGTGACGCAACATCCATCGTTTGGCTCGATTGTTGCAAAAGAGCTGATGGATAAATCGAAACAGCTTCCGGCGTACATAACAATCAACGGTCCGGGAATCTCCTCCGGTTTGCTCGGTGTCGATTTTGCTCCCTTTGTGGTTCGGGATGCACTGCGTCCGCTCGACAACTTAAAGTATGCGGATTCGGTTACATCAAAAAGATTTCGGGATCGATTGTCACTTGTTAACTCTCTGGATCGTGAATTCAGCGCAGAGCGCGGCCAAAAAGAGTTTGCTGAAAAGGCAACCATTTATGAGCGCGCAGTGGACCTTATGCATTCTCCTGATCTCTCTGCTTTTGATGTTCAAAATGAAAAAAACTCCACGCGACAACGCTACGGCTCAGGCAAATTCGCAACGGGATGTTTAATAGCAAGACGTCTCATTGAAAAAGGCGTTCGATTCGTTGAAGTAGAGTTTGATGGGTGGGATACTCACGTGGAAAATTTCACGCGCACGAAAGAACTCTCGCAACAACTCGATCCTGCATTCGCATCACTGATCCAGGACTTGCGTGCGACAGGGCTGCTGGATTCCACTCTGGTTGTCTGGATGGGAGAGTTTGGACGAACTCCGGAGATTAATGGAAAAGGAGGCCGGAATCACTGGCCGCAAGCGTGGTCGGCGGTTCTTGCTGGAGCGGGAATCAAAGGTGGTCAGGTGATCGGGGCAACAGACAAAGATGGCATGGAAGTGAAAGAGAATCCTGTGTCTGTGCCGGATCTTTACGCGACCCTTTGCAAATGCATGGGTATTGATGATTCCCAGTACAATTCTTCTCCTCTCGGTCGACCGTTGCGCATCACGGATCACGGCAAAGCTGTAACTGCGTTATTGTAGGTCTTTCGCCAATCACGCCGTAGAGGACGACAGCAAACAGATAGATCACCGGAATCGAAAGGGTCAGGGCCTTGTAACCCACAGCCATCGCCGCGTACTCCAGGCAACCACCGACCATTGCTCCAAGAAGGTTGCTTCCGAGAGCTTCATCAACCGCGGGGGCCTGAGTCATTGTCGTAAAAGTCTGCATCATTCTATAGTCGCGGTTGAGCACAATCAAGGCGTGATAAGATGCTCGCGCAATCGTCATGATCAGCGCGCTATTCTATTTTCTGTATTTTGCCGCATTCGGTATCTACATCCCTTACTGGACTCTCTATTTGAAATACTTGCAGCTCTCCCCCATTCAGATTGCTTCGATTTATTCGATTCCTTCCCTCGGTAGAATTTTTTTGCCACCCATCTATGGGTATCTCGCAGACCGCTTTCATGCAAGAAAGCAAATCCTCGTAATTGCTTCCGCCGGTCAGGTTCTTCCACTCCTGCTCATGCTTTATTTTCGATCTTATCCGGCGCTGCTGATCCTGATTTCTATCTTCAGTGTTTTTAACGCGGCCGTTCTCCCATTTACAGAAGCAACCGTTCAAGAAGAGCAAGAAAAGGGAAATCTCGATTATGGACGAACGCGTTTGTGGGGCACGTTGAGTTTCATATTGCTGGCCGCAGTGTTTGGAAAATTCATCGAACGTTTCGATCAGGTATGGGTGCTTTACGGCCTCACGTTCTTCCTGGCTCTGTTATCTGTGCTATCGGTTTTTCAGCCTGCGGGAAAAATCACTATTGATTTTGCTCATGAAAGCATTAAACGCATTCTACTCCAGAAAAATACCTGGATTTTTCTACTCTGTGTTCTACTGATGCATATCAGCCAGGGCGCTTATTATGGATTTTTTTCGATCCATCTTGCAGATCTTGGATTTCAGGATTCCAACATCGGCATACAGTGGGCTGCGGCTGCAGCCAGTGAGCTGGCAATCTTCTTTTTTGCTTCCTCCATTCTGAGTCGCTTTTCCCTTCCCTACCTGTTTCGAATCTGTTTGCTGCTTGCCGCGTTGCGCTGGTTTTGGATTTATGAAGCCAGGTCCTACTTATGGCTAACGCTATCACAAGGAATGCATGCGTTCAGTTTTGGTCTCTTTCACATCACGAGCTTAAAATTGATTCATGCGATCTTTCCTGAGAGATTTCGTTCCATCGGCCAAGCCTTATTCAGCAGCATGGGATGGGGACTGGGCACCGTGCTTGGAGTAATGGTCAGCGGCTATCTATGGGAAGAATATGGCGCGGCCACGTATCTATTTAGCAGTGCGATCGCTCTGACAGGTCTACTTGTTTCCTTTTTTGTAGTGGCAGAGCATTTTCCATCCGATGTGCATAAACATATTCGATAATGGAAAGTTTTCACCTTTAGTCGGAATTACTATCGGCGTGAAAATGCTTTGCTGGCACCCCAGATGGAAGCAGAGCATTTGCGCGCAGAAGGTAAATCAGTGTTGTTGCTGATTTTGTACGAAAACAGTTTATTCAAGAACCATGGCAAATGCTCTGCCACTACTGGCTACTGGCTTGGGGGTGGTGGATCGCCGATTCTCTTTTCAGGATCATTGAGAAAAAGCGAACGAAGCGTCAAATCAGGTGCCTTCTGATAAGCGAGGTCATGATCGGTCATATAGATGGTTTCCCATGGACAGTACTGAGCGCAGAGTGTGCAACCAATGCATCGATCCAAATCCACTTCGACAAGAGGACGAAGCACCGCATGTTCCGGGCCCGGAACGATTTCAATGCAGTCAACAGGGCACACAACGATACACATCTCACAGCCGGTGCAGCCATTTTGATCAATTAACGCCAGTTGCTTTGGCTGTTTCTTACGTGGTGGTTTATGTGGATTCATCGTCGCAACAAATTATAGGAGCACCCGCGATTTATTGCAAACTGCATATTGCATCATGCAAAATGAAGAACCGGTCCGTGTCGCAATTTGCAATATACAGTGTGCAATCTGCAATAACTCTCAGGCTTGTTTTTCAGTAAGGCGGCGATAGCGTTCGCGGGCGTCTTCCAGCAGCTCTTCAATTTGCTTCCGTCCGATGAATTGGCCGATTTGCATTCCGAGAGAAGTCAACATCGAAAGTAGCTCCCTATCCGGTTCCTGAATCTGTTTACTGAAGAATTCAATCACTCCGATTACTTCATTTTGAAAGCGGACGGGAAAGGCAAAAGCGGCATGAAGACCATCTTTGAGAGCAGCGGGTGTTCGTGGAAAATTAGGATCTTCCACAATATTGGGAATCCAGGCAGGTTCACCTGTGGTCCAAACCCTCCCGGGAAGTCCGATTCCAGGTGACATACCAAGTTTCCGGCTGAGCCCTTCAAAAAAGGGAAATTGCTGGCCGGGCTGATGCCAGAACTCGACACAACGCAGCAGTCCGCCAATTACATCGACTCTCCATAAAGCGCCGACCGCCCAGTTCATGCTTTCGCAAACGGCCTGCAAGATCTTGGGAACGGCCTCAGCCTGTGTCCGGGCTTCCGAAAGAACGAGAGTTACACCATGCTGCGTTGCAAGTCTTTTCTCGCTTCTCTTCCTGCTCGTGATGTCCTGAAAAGCGGCAATCGCATGCGTAATCTCGCCATGCGGGTTGTAAATCGGAGTGGCCCAGACCTGGACGGACATGGTTCCATCAGGGCGATGGATTTCCATATCTTCTGCTTCAGTACTCAGGCCTTGCAACGCTCGCACGATCGGCATCTTGTGAGCCGGATACTCATGATCGGTTCCCTCAATAAAAACATGGTATTGATCAGCAAGATTTTCGGGACCCGACTCGGAGTTGACGCCTTGTCCCAAAATTTGCTCTGCGGTCCGGTTCGCGTAGAAAGGTTTTCCTTGAGCATCCAGAACAAAAACGCCTACGGGTAGGCCATTGAGGAATTTGAAGAATACTTCTTCGGTTTCTTTTAATTGAATTCTGGTTGTGGCCACTTCATCCCGCAACAGGTGGAGCGCAGTGATCTCAGCATGAGCCCACGAACCCAGGTCCCTGAGAAGCTGCTTGTCCCCTTCAGTCAACTCGCGGGGATAACGATCCATGATGCATAGCGTGCCAATCATATATTCCCCGGGTCCTGCGAGAGGAATGCCTGCATAAAAACGAATGTTCTGCTCCGTTACGATGGGGCTTTCCGCAAAACGTGGATCGCTTTGTGTGTCCGGAACATAAAAAATATCGTTGCCGAGAATGGCATGCGCACAAAAAGAAATGTCGCGTGGTGTTTCCGGAATGTCTAAACCCTGACAGGATTTAAACCATTGCCTGTTGGAGTCGACCAGTGAGATTACAGCGATGGGAACACCGAAGAGTTCCGCGGTCACGCGCGTAATGCGGTCAAATCGTTCCTCAGGAGGAGTGTCCAGAATCTCCAGTGACTTTAACGAAGCAATCCGGTTTTCTTCATCGGGCGGATACGGAGCAGGCATATTGTCACCTGTTAACAGAATTCATTGTACTACAAGCAGAACAGGCTGGAAGCCGAGGTTGTTGAATAATCAGTTGGAGCGCGGAGTTCCAGTCCGCAAAAACCTGATCGCTCGACAAGTTTTTGCGGGCAGAGATGCCCGCGCTCCCACTAGAAGAACCAAATCCTGAATTATTCAACAAGCTCAGCCTGCGCTCCGTAATGCAGGCAAGATGTTACGCTCCGTTCAGTTACAATTCTTGTCTGACCAAATCCTGATACGACTCTCTTCTGCGAATAATGTAGAACCTGGAACCATCCACAAGAACTTCCGGAGGTCTCCTGCGACTGTTGTAGTTGGAGCTCATTGAAAATCCATAGGCGCCGGCGTGAAGAATAGCCAGCAATTCTCCCGGAACACTCTCCTGCAAAATGCGGTCTTTCGCAAAAAAGTCCCCGCTTTCACAAACAGGCCCAACCACATCGAAGGAAGAACTCTCGCGTTTTGCTCGAATCGCTGGAAGAATGGTGTGATATGCATCGTAAAGCGTGGGACGGATGAAATCGTTCATGCCGGCATCGACAATCAAAAAACGTTTTCGATCGTTTTCCTTGGTGTACAATACTTTTGTTAACAGCAGACCCGCCGGCGCAACGATCGATCTTCCAGGTTCAAGAATCAATTGGATTTTCCTTCCTGTCAGCAGAGGCCTGAGCACGGAAGCCAGTTTGGATGGATCCCCTTCCGATTCGGCTTTTTCGTAGGCGACTCCTAATCCTCCTCCGATATCAAGATGATTCATTTGAATTCCCTGATTTTGCAATTGATCGATCAGGTCGAGCGATTTCCGCGCTGCATCCTCAAAGGGCTTCACCTCGCTGATTTGTGATCCGAGATGAATGTGCATTCCTTCTATTCTAAGATTGCCCATTTGTCGAGCGCGGGAATAGAGAGCAAAGGCGTCTCTAATCGGAATTCCGAATTTATGCTTTCTCAGACCCGTGGATATGTAAGGATGCGTCCGCGGATCGATGTCGGGATTAATTCGTAAACTTATAGGAGCCATACGCCCGAGCCTGCCCGCTATCGAATCAATCAGATAGAGTTCCTGCTTGGACTCAACATGAATGGCGAGGATCTTCTTGCGCAAAGCTGCTTCAATTTCTTCTGTAGTTTTTCCGACACCTGCAAAAACAATCCTTTCCGGTGGAAATCCGGCTTTTAATGCGCGGTACAGTTCTCCGCCGGAAACAATATCCGCACCACTCCCCTGCCGCGCTAAAAGCTTTAAGAAAGCTAAATTCGAATTTGCTTTCAGCGCGTAACAGATCAGGTGAGGAATCCCGCGAAAGGCTTTACGATAGGCGCCATAACCGGCGAGCAACTGTTTTTTGCTGTAAACGTACGCCGGAGTTCCGACGGACTCTGCGATACGTTCGACCGCGAGGTCTTCAACAAACAGTTTTCTATTCCGGTAACGGACCACGGCCTCTTATT
Source organism: bacterium (assembly GCA_022616075.1). Taxonomy (NCBI): domain Bacteria; species bacterium. Next base: position 21,663 of record JAKEFK010000402.1, on the reverse strand, counting down.
GTACTCATTCCAGCGTCTGCCAGGAAACACCTGCGCGCCTGGCCTCTTCACGCTCTTGTTCGAGTCTTGTCTCAGCTTCGCGCAACTGGCTTACAATTTCTGCGAACTTCCGGCACTGAGAACTCTCTCTATACGTAGACATCAGATCGACCGGTTTCCGGCCGGGAGTCGTGCGCAACGCGAACTGTTTTTCCTTTGATTGTTCGCAGTTAGATTCAGCGGAGATTTGTTTCTCCCTCAAGCGGTTCACTTCCCTTTTCAATGCCAGCAGGCGGCGTTCCCAATCCCTTTCTGACGGACCGGGAACTTTTGTTTTTGCAGTTCGAGAGTTTTCCTGAACTTCCAGTCCCAGGATGGAAATTTCCGGAGCATTTTCAATATCCGAAGCTGTAACCGTTTTGCTTTTACCGGTTCTTTTGCTTTTTGTTTCTAAAGCGATCTCCACTATCGAAGGTTGTATTCTTTTTGATTCTCGCTCCGGCGAAATCACCGGGGCTGCTTTCTGCTGATTCGCTGCGGAGGTGGCTTTCAGATCAACCAGGCTCTTCTTCAAGCTGATCAGTACACCCTGCGAATCCTTCATAACGAGTGTAGACTCTTGCTCGCTGATGAGTGTTCCTTCAACCTTTTTACCGGAATTCAGAACGACAGTATAGGCGCATGAAACCTGCGCGATGAAAAGGAACAAAATTAAAATGAGGTAGGAAGGGGTCGACATTCTTGTCTCCTTCCCGCCTGAATTGGCTACGGAGTGGAGTTTATTTTCGGAAGAATCCGCTCGTTTTGCCTTTTTCTGCCGCTTGAACAGCCGGAGCTGCCGTCAGCTGCTGGATTCTTTCCTGTAGACGCGCAATTTTCCCTTCGAGTTCGTTTTTCGTAAAAGCAACCTGCTGCTTGAGTTTTTCCCGATCCTGATTGACGGATTGAACTTGATTCGAAAGATTTGCAATTTCGTCACTCTTGATTTTCAAATCCTCTTCCAGATGCTGAATGGTTTCATCTTTTTCAGCGAGTTCTCTGCCATGACGATCGCGAGCTTCATCATATAATTTCTTGATTTCCTGCAATTCTACAATTTTCGAAAAGTCTGATAGGGGTTCTGCCATATCTCCTCCCTGTTTTTCGCCCGTAAGCGTCCAGTCTTCCATGCCTTCTTCTTGAGTGCCGTGTTCCACCTGATAGAGAAATTTTCGGAGCTCCATGTCCAGCTCTCCGGGGTTGGTGGAAGCGGCCAACGCCGTTTCTTTTCGGATGGCATTGTTCAGGACAAGAGAAATCAGAGATTGATTCATGGATTGCATCTTGTAATAAGCAACCGATTTCTCTACTTCTTCATCAATTTCAGGAATCGTCCCTTCCAGGATGCACTTCTGGACTTTCGGGTTCTCGCGAAGAATTTCCACCGCAGCGATCAAACCTGTCTGATCGCAACGAGGGACCAGTTTTAACGAAATGGTCGCCTTCAAAACCTGCGACAGCTGAATGCGAATCTGCCGGTGCTGCCCTTCCGGGAAGCTATCGATAATTCGATCGATTGTCTGCGCGGCGCTGTTGGTGTGCAGCGTGCTGAGCACAAGGTGTCCGGTCTCAGCCGCAGTCATTGCTGTCATGATTGTTTCCGGATCGCGCATTTCACCGATCATGATGACATCCGGATCCTGGCGCAACGTGTTCTTCAGCGCCTGAGCAAACGAGTGTGCATCTTCACCAACTTCCCGCTGAGTAATCGCAGCCATGCCATCTCTGAATAAGAACTCAATTGGATCCTCAATTGTCACAACGTGTACCGGTCGATGATTGCTGATTTCAAGAATCATTGCGGCCAGAGTCGAAGATTTTCCGGAACCGGTCGGCCCGGTTACCAGAATCAGACCCTGGGGCAAATAACAGAACTGGTACAGAACATGAGGCAACCCCCAATCATCCAGGGAGGGAAAATCAAATGGAATTCGGCGGAAAACGGCGCTAATCGTGCCGCGTTGATAAAATACCGTCGCGCGGAACCGGGAAATACCCGCAAGGCTATACCCGAAATCTACATAAAGCCTTTTATCGAGATGAGCCTTTTGTTTGGGGGTTAAAGTCGCCAGTATCAGTTTTTCAATGTCTTGAGGAGACAAAGGCGCCGACTTAACAGGAAGGAGACGTTCTTCCAAACGCAGCAATGGCGGCCTCATTGGTTTCAGGTGCAGATCGGAGGCCTTCTGCGTGACCATGAACTTCAGCAAGTCATCGAGCGTCAAGAGTCACCACGACAGAACATTATACAAGAGTTTTCCAAACTGCGAACATTTTTGTAGCGAATCATAACAGTGGTGGCTGTTTCTCCCCCTTATGAAGGGGAGGTAAGATGGGGGTTGGATTTCAAAAGACAACCCTCCCCTACCCCTCCCTTTATGAGGGAGGGGAATCAACGGATATAATATCGGGCATGCGAATACTGAGGATAGGGGCAGGCTTCTTGATCCATAAACTACGGGCATTCTTCCACCCAAAAGCCTCTCTTCTCAGAGAGAAAGAGGCTGCCCCCGACTTTGATTTATCCGATGACCAAGGCAAGCGGCACCGGTTGAAAGATTACCTGGGTAAAAAAGTTGTGCTCTGGTTCTTTCTTAGGGCCAACACACCCGGCTGAACAGTGGAAGCGACAAGATTCCGGGATGGGATCGAAGATTTCACGGCTAGAAACGCGGTTTTATTCGGGATCAGCACGGACACACCTCAGGACAACAAGCGATTTAAGGAGGAAATGAATCTGCCTTATCCTTTACTGTCGGATTTGAACCGGACCGTCTGCATGGCGTACGGCGCCTGCGCGTTTCAAAACGCGTATTATGCCAATCGCATTACCTATATAATTGATGAAGAGGGGATGATTATAAAAGTTTATCCGCATGTTGATCCCGATTCGCACGCCGCTGAAATTCTTTCTTCTCTTTAGTTTTGTTTTCCTTTTTGCACGCATCTCTGCTGCCGAGACCGCGTTACTTTCTCCCGAACTCGAGGCTCAAGGCATGCAAGGGTTCGCCGCCATTTATCAGATGGATTACCAGAAAGGAAAGGAACAATTTGAGAGGATGATCCAGTTGGATCCAAAACATCCGGCCGGATATGTCTATCTTGCATCGGCGATTTGGCTGGAGCACCTTTCGGGGTTGCGGCGTTTACAAACGCAACTTTACAATCGCGGGAATGCTTTTTTTCGTCAGAAAGAAGACAAGACGGATGTTGCTGTTGAAAAGTTGTTTTATCGCACAATCGAGAAAGGAATGGTTCGTGCTGAAATGCGTATTCGTTCCGATAAAAACGATCTTGCAGGACTGTATTATGCCGGCACGGCGCACGGAGCGATCGCCGGATATGAAAGCACGGTGAAGCGCGCTTTCCTTTCTTCTTTGATGCATGGAAAAGAAGCCGTTGCGGTGCACAAGAGCCTTTTGAAGACTCATCCGAATTTTGCAGATGCTTACATGAGCATTGGCCTGTACAACTACGTTGTGGGGAAACTTCCTCGTGCCATGAAAATTTTGCTGATTCTTGGCGGAGTGCGGGGTTCTAAGGAAGAGGGACTAAAACAGCTCGAAAAAACGTTGGATCACGGAAAACTTGCCCGGGATGAAGCGGCAATCGTTCTTGCTGTGCTCTACGATCGCGAGAAACGGCCCGAGGATTCGCTCAAACTCCTGCGAAAACTTTCGGAAAAATACCCCACGAATCCGGTCTTCCGCTTTGAATCTGCAACTATGCTGACAAAGCTTGGAAAGTTCCACGATAGCATCGCGATTCACGAGTCTCTTTTGAAAGAGGAAAAAGCGCGCGACTACATGCTCGATTTCATTCAGTTCGATTATGCCGAAATTCTATTTTCCATGGGTTCGTGGCAAAAGGCTTATGAACGGTACCAGGCGGCGCGAAGAGTCATGGAAAACACACCCATTGGATTGATCACGATAAGTCATCTTCGATCCGGGCAATGTTTGAATGCCATGGGAAAGAACTCGGACGCATCCATTGAGTATCAATATGTCCTCAAACAGCCGAATATTCAGGGTTCGCGCGATCTGGCAAATCAATATCTCAAGCGGCCGTTTCGCGCGGAGTCGCGACTTCAGTCGGCATCGGAAAAAAGCAGGCTTTAGCCTGCGCCGGCGCTCATCAGCATTCGGAAACCTTCCTCACCACTCAACTCGATTCCATTTCCTATGAAAGAATTGGAATGTGATTTATTCAACCGGAATCCCGCTCCGTTCGGACCTACTTCATTTTCAATAATGGAGCTGAATTGGACCTGGTTCAGATCGAAAGCATCACCACTGGCGCTGCCGACAATATTTTGCGATAACACGAGGTTACGCGAAGAATCAATATCGAAGCCATCCGCTACATTGAAAACAAAACATTCCGTGACGATCACTCCTGTGTGATTCTGGATCACCACTCCAGGTTCTGTACCATCACCATCGAGAACATTACCATTGCAATCAAGTGTGATATTGTTCGCCGCAATTACAACGGGTAGATCCGTCACACTGCCGCTCAAAGACGTATCTGAAGTGATCACAGTATCGGCTGTTGAAGAACCGAGCAGCACAGACAACAAGAAAACAAAATAGAAAGAGATCAGTGATTTACGCATTCCATCCTCCATTCGTCACTAACCTTATGGCAATATCTGTGCCTTTGAAGAATTGAATGCAAAGAAGCCGTTTTCTCGACGAACACACGAGTCGCGAGTCAGAAGCGATACAAGTGACCGTCTGTGAAGCGGCCATACAATATTGTGCGGATTCTGCAACGTGAACTAGGTGCTTCTTCAGTTCAGATATACCAGTTGGAAACTTTAGTAAAAGCTCATTAGAATTCAAGAGAGCTTACGTTTCGCGTTAAAGGAGGTACGTATGAGCGAACCAGTAAGACACATAATGACAAAAAATCCGACATGCTGCACACCACAAACACCATTACAGGAAGTTGCGAAAATGATGGTTCAACACGACTGCGGCTGTATCCCTGTCCTTGATGGCAGTGGCTCGGGAACACCGGTCGGTACAATAACGGACCGCGACATTACATGCAGAACACTGGCCCAGGGGAAAAATCCGCTAGAGCTGGCTGTTCAGGATTGTATGACTTCGGATTGCGTGACGATCCATGAAGACGCAGGTCTTAACGAATGCGTGGAGTTAATGGAAAAAAAGAAAATTCGCAGGATTGTGGTTGTTGATTCTTTCGGCAAATGTTGTGGAATCGTCTCACAAGCTGACATTGCCCTGACAGGAGACAAGAAAAAAACTGGTGAGGTTGTTCAAAAAGTTTCCGAACCCGCGGGTTAAAAGCTTTCGGAGTCATGCTGGGTTTGTAGTAGCCACTTTAGTCGCTATTAACCTATAGCGAATGAATTCGCTACTACCAACTTAGCCTAACGGCGCTTTCTGGATAATCACAGATTGACGCATGGCGTCTCGGGTTCCATCCTTGCGACACTGACACGCGAGTCGGCCGAAACCATTTGAAATTCGCCCCAGGTGAGGCCAAGCGGAGTGCTACTGAGATTAAACAAAGACGCGCTCGGAGATGTCTCACCTGAAGGGCAAGGTTCAACCGTGCGGATAAAGCGGAGAAGCTGCCGCCCAGGGATATGCTGGTTTTTCTTGGAATTGCACAGGTGCACCGCTGGAAGGCCGAATGGAATTTGCTGCGAGGAGTCAGTCCCGAAAAGGAAATTTTGAAGGGGCTCGAGCCTGCAAAGAAAGCTCTTTCGATGGATCCTCAAGCGGCCGAAGCTATCGCCACAGAAGCAGCTCTGCATTTGTTGCAATCAAGAAGCGAACGCGATCCTGAAAAGCGCGATGCAGCAAAGGCTCTTGCGCGCGCAAAGATTGAAAAAGCGATCCAAATCAATCGACTTCTGCCGAAGGAGTATCATTCTCTCAGTAAATCGGTTGAATTCTGAAAGTAAAGGAATTCAAAAATGTGTTGCAGTCCGCACAGAAGTCGCTCTCCATCAGTCCGGCCCCAAATGATCCGATTTTCTATTTTCTTTCCTTAGTTGATATAACTCGACATGGAGCTATCGCGAAGAGATTCACGTAGTTTTTTGAGCGCCTGTGCCTCGATCTGGCGAATCCGTTCTCTGGAAAGATTAAACTTTTCACCGATTTCTTTTAATGTCTGCGGATCATCGTCATCTAGACCAAAACGATATCTCACGACCTCTCTTTCCATTCCATTCAAAATATCAAGAGACTGATCCAAACGTTCCCTCAACAGAACAGCCATAGCATCTTCTTCCGCGGAAGAAATAGTCGTTTGCTCCATGGCCTCTCCAAGAATAAGATCTCCCGCAGGGTCGATCGGTTGATCCAGAGAGTACGTTCCCGCATCGGCTTCCAGAGACGCATTCAACTCAGCTAACGATACGCCAACCTCACGAGCAAGAGTTTCACGATCGGGCAATTCCAATTGATCCGCTTTGTTCTTGGACAAAACTTTTGCAACACGATACAAAACATTTGCCGCTTTGGGTGAAACGCGAAACGCGCGAGTCGCACGCGAAAGATAATGAAGAATCGCCTGCCGGATCCACCAGACCGCATAGGAGGTAAAACGCACTCCGCGGTCCGGATCAAACCGCCGCGCGGCCTCGATCAATCCGACGTTGCCCTCATTGACTAAATCGAGCAAAGAGAGTCCGGAAGGCCGGTACTTCTTTGCAATCTTGATTACAAAACGAAGATTAGACTCAATCAGCTTCTGCAGGGCATCCTTATCACCTGCCTGGGCGCGATAACCAAGCTCCTTCTCCTCTTCAACAGAGAGCAAAGGAATCTTTGAGATTTCTTTCAAATAAAGACGCATCGCTCTATCCAGTGATTTATCTCTCGTTGCAAAATTTGTTTTCCTCATCTTCTCTCCTTTATTTATGCAGGCTGGAAGCCTGCACTCCCTGGCGTGACGTTACATCTAGTGTGCGTTCGCCGGACTTGCCCTTCACAGGAACAGGCTGAACGGCAGATTCGATTTCCCAGCCGCCACCAAGGGCCTTATAAATTGCGACATAATCCGACGTCACGTTCCGATTGCTCTGGACAAGCGCATCTTCTGACGCGAACAAATCACGCTGAGCTTGTAAGACGCTCAGGAAGTCGGTCAGGCCTTGTTTGTACAGCTGATTCGCCAAATCGACAGCTCGCCGGTTTGCATCCACAGCACCGGACAAAGTCTGGTGGCGGTTCTGATCCTCTGAAAAAGCAACCAGAGCATCTTCCACTTCTCGCAAGCTTGTAAGGACTGTTTGCTCATAAATTACAAACGCCTGTTCTTCGCGGGCGTTTTGCACAGCGATGTTGCTGCGGATCCTGCCAAAGTTAAAGATCGGCAAACTGACTCCAGGAATAATCGACCAGAATCTGCTGCCTGAGCTTCCAAGACTGCTGAACTTCGAGCTGCCGAATCCGAGTGCGCCGGTAAGCGAGAACTTTGGAAACAAATCTGCTGTGGCTACACCGATTCGCGCTGTTGAGGCGGCAACTTGCCGTTCCGCGCGGCGAATGTCGGGCCGTCTCCTCAGAAGTTCCGATGGCAGTCCGACAGGCACATCCGAAGGTGAAGCCGGAATTGCTGTTTCCGGTGTGAGCTCTTGAATGAGCGCATTTGGTTCCTGACCCAAAAGCACGCTGAGCAAGTGGATCGACTGCCGGGCCGAAATCTCAAGCACCGGAATTTGCGATGCAGTAGTCTGGACTTGCGCTTCCGCCCGCGCCACATCCAGATCGCTGACCAGTCCGGCGTTGAACCTGACCCTGGTGAGTTCCAGAGTCTCCTGCTGAGCTTTCAAATTTGCCTGAGCAATTGTGACTTGTCGTTGCGATGTTCGGAGCTCAACGTAGTTCCGCGCAACTTCTGCGAGAAGCGTCACGAGAACGTTCCGCCTGTTCTCGATTTCAGCGGCCAGATCCGCATCTGCCGCTTCGATTTCGCGGCGGATACCACCGAAAACATCGATCTCCCAGGAAGCATCAAAACCCGCTTGATACAGATCGCCTTCTACAGCATTAGTAGACTGGGATGAGCCCTGCTGTGTGCCGATGTTTTTGCTTGCGCGACTTCTCTGGTAAGAGCCGGATACATTCACTGTTGGAAGCAGATCTGCTTTTACGACTCCACGTTGAGCACGCGCCTCGCGTAAACGCGCCTCTGCAAAGCGGAGATCCGGATTGCTGTGAACGGCGCGTTCAACAAGTGAATCCAGCGTTGGGTCCTGCAATGTGGTCCACCACTTTGCGAACTCACCTGGATGAGCCGGTGATTTGGAATTTGCGAAATTTTCAGGAACCTTCGTCTTTACAGATTTATAATTTGGACCGACCGTGCATCCTACTAGAATCAAAGCGAGGAGGCCCGCGCCACAAATATTCAGTATTCTTCTGTTCATACCGGTTCCTTTTCCAGTTCGAGTTCGCCGATTTCATCAGGAGCAGTTGGTTTCGCGTGACCTGACCGGAAGAAAGAGAAACGATCCAACACCTTCTCTTGAAAATCTTCGAGATAGAGATAAATCGCAGGAGTAATGTAGAGGGTGATGAACTGCGATACGATCAGTCCGCCCACAATGACTAGCCCGAGGGGCTGTCGCGAAGCTCCATCAGCGCCGTAACCTAACGCGATGGGAACTGCTCCTATGATTGCTGCAAGAGTTGTCATGATGATCGGCCGAAAGCGGTCGATACTCGCATCATGGATCGCTTGATCGGCTGCCTGACCGCCCGCCACACGATGGCGCGCGAAATCAACGATCATGATTCCGTTCTTTTTGACAATGCCCATCAGCATGAACATGCCAACATACGCGTAGAGAGTGGCCTGCTCTCCAAAGAGAACGAGTGTTAATAAGCCTCCCACCAGCGCAACAGGCAAACTGGATAGAACTGTGATCGGGTGCAGATAGCTTTCATAAAGAATCGCCAGAATCACGTACATGACGAAAACCGCAAGGATCATCAGGATCGTGAGGTTTCGCACGGTGTCCTGGAAAGTCAGCGCTTCACCCTGCAAACTTGCTCTCACTCCGGGCGGCACGGTTTCCGCTACGGCTTTGTTGATGAATTCAGTTGCTTCGCCAAGCGCAACTCCCGGTTTGAGATTAAAAAACATTGTCACGCTTGTGAACTGGTTCAGGTGATTTACCGATTGCGGACCCAGCGAACTCTTCCAGGTAACAAGCGTGTTGAGCGGGACCTGATTCTGTCCGTCATCTGATTTGATATAAAGAAGTGATAGATCTTCCGCATGGGAGCGCGCGGAATCTTTGACTTCCAGAATGACTTGATATTGATCGTCCGGTTTCTTTATCAAGTAGAGATAATTCTGGGAGTACGCATTCCGGAGCAATTCAAGAATTCGCGCTTCCGATACCCCGTACATTTTGGCCTGGTCCCGTCTGATGTCGATGTCGAGATTCGGCGTGTTGTGAAAATAGTCAGAGGAAAGCGTGAGGAATCCAGGATACGAGCCGAGTTTTCCCATGAGTTTGTTTGCGACATCGTAAACCTGATCCGTGTTCACGCCGGATACGGAAAAAGCGTACTGGCCCTGATTCTGATTCACAGCGCCCGTGCTGATCTCCAGAACCGGGAAGGGTCGAAGAAATGCAAACACACCCGGAATGCCGCTCATTTTTCCCATCATCTCAGCAGCCGCAACTTGAATCGGCGCGCGCTGATCCGGTGGTTTGAGAAAAGTGAACGTGATCCCTTGATTCGATGCAAGGAAGCCGGTCGCTCCGGTCATTGTGAAGTCCATTAATACATTCGGATCGTTGTGTAAAACCTGATCGACTTTGTCCTGGATTTCCTGCATCTGTTTGGGTGAGGATCCTTCTCGTCCCATGAAAACGCCGAATACAACGTTGCTGTCACCCACCGGTAGAAATGCTTTTGGTACGAGCATGAAAAGCCAGATGGTGCCGGCAAGACAAACAACCCAGATAAGGGCAGAAACCCAGCGCTGGCGAAGGAAGAACCAGAGCGTTCTGCTGTAAACCGCTAACCATCGCTTTTCCAATCCGCCGATGACCCGTTCCATCCAGGTTTGTTTGAAACCGTGACCGCGCTGCTTGAGTAATCTTGCGCACATGAGCGGAGTTAGAGTCAGCGAAACAAGACCTGAGGCAAAAATTGCAATCACGATGGTGACTGCAAACTCCCGAAAAATTCGGCCGACCAGTCCCGACATGAATACGAGCGGGAAGAACACGGCCGCGAGCGAGATCGTCATCGCCACAATCGTGAAGCTGATTTCGCGCGCGCTGTTCAGCGTTGCCTGCATGACGCCTTCGCCACGCTCCATTCGACGCACAGTGTTTTCCAGAAAGACGATTGCATCATCCACAAGAAATCCAATTGCCAGTGTCAGAGCCATCAGTGAGAGATTGTCCAGGCTGTAATCCAGCAACCTCATTGCAATAAAAGTGATCAGCAAGGAAAGCGGAAGCGCCACAGCAGGAATCAAAGTATCCGTAGCGCGGCCAAGGAACAGAAAAATGACAATCACAACGAGAACGAATGCGATTAACAGAGTTTCTTCAACGTCACTGACCGAATTTACAATCGTGCGCGATCGGTCATAAATCGGCGTGATTCGAACGGAACCGGGAAGTTCGGCACCGATCATTGGGAGCATTTCCTTCACGCTATTCGCAACTTCAACAGCGTTTGAACCGGCCTGCCTGAAAACTGCGATGACAACTGTCGCTGAAGGCACAGGATAACCGCGCACCCAGAATCGCATGTTGACCCGCTCATCCTGGACCGAGTCTTCCACTGTCGCTACATCGCGCAAATAGACCGGCGCGCCATTTTTATTGCTGATAATCAAGTCGCGATAGGCGTTCGCTTCTTCCAATTGCCCTTTGGGACGGAGCAAAGCGGTGCCTGTACTGCCATCAAACTGCCCGGCGCCCGTGTAGCTTGTGCTGTTTCGAATGGCATTGGAGAGATCATCAATCGAAATACCGCGGGCCCACATTGCCGATGGATCCGCTTTAATGCGAATCGCCGACTTTGTGCCGAAAACATTTACCTGGCTCACGCCACTCACGATGCTGATTCGTTGGCCAACCTGCGTGCTTGCGTAATCATAAAGCTGACCGGAAGTGACAGAATCGCTGGTGAGCGCTATATAAAGGATGGGCTGATCATTCGGATTCGACTTTGAGAACGTTGGCGGAGAGGGCAAATCTACCGGAAGATTTCCGCTAGCCTGTGAAATCGCCGTTTGCACATCGGTCGCGGCCGCATCAATGCTTTTATCCAGCTTGAACTGAAGCGTCATGCTCACGCTTCCCTGAGTGCTTCGCGATGTCACCATCTCCAATCCGTTGATTTGCATGAACTGCCGTTCCAGCGGCGTTGCAATATTATTTGCAACGGTGTCCGGACTCGCGCCCGGATAAAATGCCTGCACTTCGATGACCGGATAATCCACCGCCGGCAGATCGTTTACCGGTAACCGCAGGAAGCTTAGTATTCCGAAAAGTATTATGGATGCGGTCAAAACGACCGTCATTACAGGTCTGCGGATAAAAGGTTCTGAGAAGTTCATGACTCGGCTCCTGACTTGCGAACCTCCGCCATTGGAGCCGGCGACTGATCGATTCGCACTTTTCCGCCTGGGGTGACTCCCAGTTGTCCGCTGACGACCACGCGCTCTCCTGATTGGAGGCCTTCTGCGATCACCACCTGGTCATCCTGTCTTTGACCAAGCGTGACGGGGCGAAGTTCTGCGGTTGAATCCTGTTTTATGACGTAAACGAAAGTGCCCTTGGCGGACATTTGCGGCGCAGTTGCCGGAATGACGACTGCGTCCTGCTTCGTGCTCAGTATGAGCCTGACATTCACGAATCGTCCCGGCCAGAAACGATGATCAGTGTTGGGAATCGTTGCACGCAGTTTCACTGTCCCGGTTCCGTTCTGCACGGCATTGTCAAGAAAAGTAAGCGAGCCTTCCCTTGCGTTTTCTGTTGATTCCGGTAAGCGTGCTTCAACCTTCAACGTTCCGCTCTTCATGTTGTTCTGTACGGCGCTAAGGTCGTTTTCCGGAATCGTGAAATCAGCGTAGATCGGATCCATTCGCTGAATCGTCAGCAGCGGTTGTTCCTCATTTGCATCCACGATATTTCCAAGATCCACCAGCCGCTGCCCCGCGCGTCCTTCAATGGGGGAACGGATGAAACAGTAATCGAGGTTGATGCGCGCTGTCTCCAGCTGCGCGCGGCTATGTTTGAGCTGAGCTTCCGCTACTTGAACCGCATTCTTTCTTGTGTCGTAGTCCTGCTGCGAAATGGCTTTCGTTTCGATCAGATTCGCCACGCGCTCGAATTCAATTTTCGCGAATTCCAGAGCGGCCTCCTTTTCAGCAATCATTGCCTCGGCGACATGCACTTCCGCCTGATACGGTCGGGGATCAATCGTGAAAAGCGGCGCTCCCCGTCTTACATAAGCGCCATCCACAAAATGGATTTGTGTGATCCGCCCGGAAACCTGAGGCTGAATTGACACCATTTCGCGCGCAACGCTGGTTCCCACAGCATCGAGATAAACCGGCACATCCTTCGATACCGCTTCATCAACAGTTACAGGGGCTGGCGGCCGTTCGAACGATTGAGCCTGCTTATCGCCGCAACCCAGCAGATCAACCGCCAGGGCAAGAGCCGCAAGAGGGATTAAAATCCGATAAAATTTCGATGTCATTGCCATTACTCCTTCGAGTCTCCAAAAACTCGTTCCGCTAATAATTCCCCTCCTTATGAAGGAGGGGTCAGGGGAGGTTGGAAATCCGAACCAACCCCCTCTTAGTCTCCCCCTTCATAAGGGGGAGAAAATCTGCTCGTTCCACACATATAAGTCGAAGGGGACAGCCCAAAATCGACAGAATGTATAACTATTTTGCTTTTCATATATTTCACTCGTGAAATATTTCTGTTACCGAAGTATTAACAAATAAAAAAAGCCCCGCAATCTGTGGAGCTCAAAATCCTATGCTACTGTTACTATTCCTTCAGTTTCGACCTTTCTTGCTATCTCGTAAGACGATCCTTCCTTTAAGATCAGAAACTCATCCTGCCCAATGTCATAGCGTCTCATCGACTGCTTTAGATCATTCACGGGTTCGTTCTGGCCATCATCACCCAGCGGAAAAGTTCCATAATGCATGGCGATGCTGATTTCCGACTTCAAATCTAAATGGACATTCACTGCTTCTTCCGGTGAAATGTGAACCGGCGACATGAACCACAGGGGCTTATAAGCTCCGATCGGAAGTAACGCCGCTCGCAAAGGAGCATAACGTTTTCCGATTTCTTGAAAAATGTTCTGGTCATATCCCGTATCTCCGGCGAAATAAAGATTGCCGGTCTTCGTTTTCAAGATGTATCCGCCCCACAGTGTCGCGTTCCGGTCGAAAAGCCCACGCCCTGAAAAATGTTGAGCCGGAACTATCGCCAGTGTGACATTACTATTCAATGGCATTTCATCCCACCAGTCTGCTTCACTCGCACTCGGAATGCCCTTCTCCTCTAAAAATGCATTTATACCTAGCGGGGCAATTATTACCGGCTCAAATTCTTGAAATAATTTCTTTAAAGTCGGAAGATCGAGATGGTCATAATGATTGTGACTTAATAGAACTGTATCAATTTCAGGGAGATCTTCGAAACGAATGCCCGGTTGCCGCACGCGTTTCGGCCCTGCCCAGGAAAATGGACTCGAACGCTCGGACCAGATCGGATCCGTAAGAATATTCAACCCATCTGCCTGTATTAAGAAGGTCGAGTGATTGACAAATGTGATCCGGATTCCTTCGTGCACCCGCGCCGCTGGCTTTTCTCCAACCGGCGCATTCGCTGTATTGCTCCATTCTCCTTGCTCGCGTTGCAGCATCCATTTTCCAAAGCCTTTTTGCTCTTTCCCTCTCATGTTGAAAAATCTCTTTCCGTTAAAATGATCTGATTTTGCGCCGGAATAGCGTGGAGTTGAAAGTGAATACCCGACAACCAGCGAAACAGCCACAAACAGGAAGAGAGCACTAAAAATAAAAGTGATCATTGCCTTAAACACCGTTGATCCTCATCTCATTAACTACGACGTCGATATATTTTAGTTCCAGAATATTTTGTGTTTCGAAGTATTTGTACATAGAAAAAGCTCCGCCTTGTAGCGGAGCAAGAAGATTTATGCGACGGTTGCTTTTCTTTCCCTCTGGATCCTGTCAGCGATCTTTCGGAATAAGCTGACCAAGAGTTCCTGTTCGTCTTTATTCAGCGCGCCAAGCATACCTCGAACCATTCCCAGACGAACCTCTAGAGCCTGACCGTAATTCTCTCGTCCGGTGGCTGTTAATTCAACGCGCACAATACGGCGATCTTCCTCCGAACGTTCCCTTTTTACAAGCCCTTTCGCCACCAGGGCGTCAATGAGCCCGGTAGCGGTGCTCAAAGAAAGACGCGCGTGATCGGCAAGCTCACTCATGATCATCGATCCGTATCTGCCAAGAGTTTCAATCAACGTGATCTCCGGTTTCCTGCACAAATCCATTCCCGGATGTTGCTGCGTGAATACGTAACGGTGGACGATCGATTCAAGATGGTCCATCATCTCCTTTTCTTTTTTCCCCATGGGCGCCATATACTTATTCTCCAATATTTCGGAATCCGAACAATTGGATATTAGAACTATTTGAGCGCCCTGTCAAGTACGGACCGCAGGCGAAGGCTTCCAGCCTGCTTTTTACGCCGCTGCTGCGCTTTTGCCCAGTCTCAACGCGACGGTTCTCGCATCTTCTTCAGAAATACCGAGATCCTGCAATCCGAGTCGAACCAGATCAAGCTCTTCCCTCTCGCAACACCGGGAAGGAACTTTCATGAACAGGAGATTGCACCCTTTCTCCATGCAGGTGGTTAGATTTTTGTTCCCAAGCTGTAGCATTTGCGGTCTCGAAAAATCATCCCAGAAGATCGTACTTCCGCAACGCGTACAGTACGTAATTCTGTTTATCCAATCGTTTGTTGGATTTCTGTTAACCATTTGCGATATTCAAAGGCTTCTTTCCTTTGCCTCCTATATATATGTTACGTTCTGATATGAAAATTAGTTTCTTATGGGAACTGACCGCTGAGGGTCGGCGCGGATCGACTTTGAGAATAACAATTAACTGGAGGAAGCAATGAAATCAATTCTTTTCGCTTTGGTCTTTTTTTGGGCATTCGATTGCTTGAGGCGGAGGATTGCGACAGCATTCCAAATATCGGAACGGACGCAGGAAAATAATCAGTAAATCTTATCAACTGTAAAAAGCACTTCCGTGCCGTGGCCGGGACGTGAATGAATCTGAATCCTGCCTCCGCATTGCGCCGCCCGTTCCTGCATACTGTTGAAGCCATAGTGTTGCCAATCGACCTGTGATTGCGAATCGACATCGAAACCTCGACCATCATCGATTATTTTAACTTGCACAACAGGAGACTCCAGCAAAGCATGAACCTCAATGCAATGAGCGCCAGAATGTTTAATCGCATTATTGACAGCTTCCCGAGTAATTTTCAAAATCTGTTCCAACACAACAGGAGAAATCCCGGAGGTGGAGCCTTTGACCGAAAGATCCGTTTGAATCGGCAACCCGGCGGTTAATTGTTGCAACAGCTGTTGCATGGAATTCCCGAAATTAGAATCCGGCGGTTCTGGTCGGAGATTCTGCAGAAAACGACGGGCCTCACTTTGACTGTCTCGCGCGATGTTTCGAGCAATATCTACATGCTTCTTTGCGATTTCCGGATCCATCGGAATGGTCTCGGATACCGTCTTTAAATGCAGGGAAATCGCGGTGAGGTCTTGCGCCACGGTATCATGAAAGTCGCGCGAGATCCTTCCACGTTCTTCCAGAACGGCAAATAGTTTTGATCGAATATGCCGGATGCGCAAACGATGTATCGCAATGAACAGAGCCACAGCGGACATAAAGCAAAGAAAATAGAACCAGATAGTTTCATAAAAATGTGGCTGCAAATAGAAGGAAATAGAAGCCCCACTTATGTTCCACAATCCGTCGTTATTGCTTGCCGTTACACGAAAAGTGTATTGACCGGGCGGGATGTTTGTGTAATAAGCCGTCCGTCTGGTTCCTGCCTCTATCCATGCGTTGTCAAAACCTTCTAAAATATAGCGGAACTTGTTCTTTTCTGGTGCTACCAGGCTTAGCGCGGTGTAGTGGAATTCAAACTTATCCTTGCCTGAAGGGATCGATAGATTTTGATTGATTCGAGTTGATACCGAATCGACAATCAATTGCTCAATGATAACCGTTGGAGGGGTTTTGTTGAACTGAATTGTTTCCGGTTGGATCATGACCAGACCCCCTGTGGTGGAGAACCACAATTTGCCGTCGCGGGTTTTGATTGCGGAGGGAAAAACCGACGCCATCGATTCCGTGCTGCGCATCCCTTCCGCCTTTGCATACAGGGTAGAATGAATATCTTCGAAGCTGCCCTTGAACCGGCTTTCGAATTCCTTTTTCGGGGCCGAGAAAATTCCCTTGTTGCAGCTCATCCAGAAGTTTCCACGGATATCCTCCAGGACCTGAAAAACAGTATCGTCAAACAGTCCTTCTTTGACTGTGAAAGCAGTAAAACGCCCTTCCTTCAAAACATTGACACCTCCACCAATGGTTCCCATCCACAAAGATCCTTGAGCATCTTCATAGATTCCCCGCAAAACGGGATTCGACAGTGCGTGTTGTAACGTAAATTTGCCATTCTGAAAGAGATGGAGCCCGCCATCGGTTCCGATCCAAAGCTTTTTGGTGCGATCTTCATGGATGAAACGCACGACCGGGTTCGCCAGAGCATCGGTATATGTGGTGATTCTGTCATCCTTAAAAGAAGCGATGCCCGCCCCTGTGCCAATCCAAATGTTTCCGGTACTATCTTGTGTTACAGCACGAATCACATCACCCGGAAGACCATTCTGTACTGTAAAGGTCTGAACTCGCGATTGAGTCAAGCGAATCAGGCCACTGTCTGTGCCGATCCACAAATTGTTTTGCCTATCTTTATATATGCAATGATGACTCTTCTGCTTTAGTTCCTTCACCCAGGCATATGCCGGCTGAAAAACTCCATTTCTTGAAACAGTCAAACCTCCACGGTTACTGCCAATCCACAGATTACCTTGCTGATCTTCAAAAAGTGCGCCGACAGCATCGCTGGGAAGTCCTTCGGCTGTTGTGTAGGTGATCACCTTACCGTCTTTAAGCCTGTAGAGGCCAAGACCGGTTCCGATCCAAAGGTTCCCTTCGCGATCCTCCATCATCGAATGAATTGCATTTCGGGAAAGGATGTGATCCGAAGGCAAAGCACTCAATCCTCGTTCATTGAAGCGGTGAAGGCCACCGTTTGTAGCAACCCAAATATTTCCCTGTCGATCCACATGCAGGAGATCAGCAGCCGGTCCTGAAAGACCGTTGGCTTCCGTGTAAGTCTTGATCTTACCGTTGGAAAAACTGTTCAATCCGCTTTTGGTCGTGATCCAAATTTTCCCCTGAGGATCTTCAGAGATCCATTCTACGAAATTATTAGTAAGTCCATTTTCCGTCGAATACGTGTGAAAGGATCCATTGGAAAGAATGGCTACACCGCCGCCGTCGGTTCCAATCCAGATTCTTCCGGCTCTGTCTTCCAACAAGGCCACGACTGTGTTGTGCGGGAGGCCGTCCTTTGTTGTATAAATTTTGATTCTGCCTTGCGTCAACCGGCATAAGCCTCGATCGGTGCCGAACCACAAATGATCGTTTCGGTCCAAAATGATGTCGTCCACCGTAGAATGGGGCAACCCTGCTTTCATAGTGTAGGAGGTGAACCTGCCGTTGCGGAAGAGGTTTAATCCGCCATCTCTTGTACCGATCCAAATATTTTTATGACGGTCCTCATAGAGTGCGATGATGATGTTGTCCGATAATCCGTCTTCTGCGCCGAAGTGCTGAAATATTCCGTCCTTATAACGTGTTACTCCTCCGCCAAAAGTACCGATCCAGAGGCTTCCGTCGCTTGCAGCAAGCAGTTCCCAGATCAGATTATGCTTGATCTGTAGAGTATTTCGCTTCTCAAAAATCGTAAAACGTATTCCGTCAAATCTGGCGAGACCTTCGAGTGTTCCAATCCAAAGGTAACCATCCTTAGTTTGGACAATCCTGGTTATATGATTTTGCGGCAGCCCATCCTCCTGATGCCAGCTTTCAACGATGTATTGAGTGATGGATCTGTGCGGGTCCAGCGCCAGCGCGCAGTTGCTCAAAAGTAATCCAAGACATAGGGCGGAGAACACGCGGGACATCAACCCTATTTTACAAAAAATGGAGAAAAGCCGACTTTTTATCCTCCTATCCATTCTATCCGTTTACACCAATATATCTATTTCGAAACAGATCTTTCGTTCGATGTCCGGTTGTTTTCCAGAAGGTATTTTTACAGATGAGAGGAACACCAGTGGAAATGAAGAAAGAAGTCATTCGGCGCAAAGCAGTTCGAATTACGAAAAAAGTAGATCTGGAGATGATTGCCAGATTATACAAAACAACTACCGAGGCTCTGTTGAAAGCAAATCCTCACCTCCAGAATGGAAGCAAAGAGAGCGATGTCATTTTCGTTACATTGGGTCCGGAAGAGCCGCCGCAAGAAAAGGAGGCCACCCTGGATACCGGCGTATGGCCGAAGGTAGCGGTCAGAGAGATTCACTCATCAACGAATGAAGAAAACGAATGACATGATTCATTCCAGATAAACGATGCCTCGTTGCAGTGCCATTGTTGCTGCTTCCGTTCGATCCGATACACCCAGCTTGCCCAGAATACTGTTTACGTGAACCTTCACGGTACTTTCGCTGATGTCGAGGACCGAGGCAATCTCTTTGTTCGTTTTACCTTTAACAATCAATTCAAGAATTTCATGTTCACGGTGGGTGAGCTCGGAGTGATAGATTCTTTCTGCCAGTTTTTCGGACACAGCAGCCGGGATGTATTTTCTGCCCAATTGAACCTGTCTGATAGCCTGTAACACCTCTTCACTGAGCATCTCCTTCAAAATGTAGCCTCGCGCTCCGGCCTGCAGTGCGCGGTAGATGTCTTCATCTCCGCTGTAATTGGAAAAAACAATGATTTTCGCATGGGGAAAATCGCGGCAGATACCGTTCGCAGCCTCCGTTCCGGTCATTCCTTTCATGCGCAAATCCATCAGCGTCACATCGGGTCTATGTTTTCGAAACATTTCAATGGCCTCTGTCCCACTGGAGGCTTCCGCAATCACTTTCATATCAGGTTGTCTGTCGACTATAGACCTTAACCCCAGGCGTACCACCTGATGGTCGTCTACTATCATGACCTGAATGCGGAAGCTTCTGTCCATAAGCGTTATTCTATTAAATTCCTGTTATGAAAACATAGATCAAAAGATCTATGCGGCGATAAAACTTTTTAGCGATCCTCAAAATGATAAAGACGATTATCTTCCAATTGATTATTTGGATTGGAGGTGTTTCATGCGCAATCTGGGAAACGTAACAGGTCCCGCGGTGCCGCAAACAATTCCGCAAGAGCAAGCTTACACGCAGGCGATTGAGAAAAACCTATCGTTACGGCTTAGCGCTAACGATAAAGAGGGGCTTCAGACACGGCGCGAGAATTTGAGACACGCTTTTGAATTGCTATCGCCACGGGAGGCAAGGGAGCTTTTGGCACGATTGGAAACAAACAAAGGGAATGATCCGCTTTCGCGATTATTCCATGACAAACTTTCAGGGGCTTCGCAAAAAGAATTGTTGGGAATTCTCCGAACGAGAACTGATTCTGTTAGATCACAAAACGTCACGGCGGTGATTTCCAATCAAGCCTCTCCTAATGCGGGTGCTGCCTCAAAAGCTGCCGAGGTAAAACTGGAAGGGCAAGCTCGTATGGCTCAGTTTTCCAGTGATGCGCCTCCACAAACGAAAGCTGTTGCTCCTCAAAACCGCTACGAATTCATCAAAAAGAACGTCTTGCTTGACGCGGTTGGATTTCCCGGACAAGACAGATTCAGCAAAATTCATATCGTGTTAGAAGGATTATCTCCGCAAGAGTACCGTGCGACCCTGGATAAAATGCAGAAGGACGGTCTGTTAAACAAGTTCATAGGTTCCCTGAGCAGCGCTGAGCGCGACCAGTTTCTCGCTCAGGCTTCTCGCAAAGGCTACATTCAACCAGGTGTGCAGCGGGAGGTCAACGCCGGCCCATTAAATCCACCTTCTTCTCCCGCTCTTTATAAGAATGATCCCAGCTTACCCGCTGCAGTTCGGGGCGCCATACACGGTCACACAATGGATTCGTTGAAAAAATACGATCGTCAATACAACGATTATATCGATCGCTATACGAAGGCTGTGAAGGATGCGCCGACCATCGCGGATGTTCGCGCGATGGGACCGCCGGCTAAGAAGATACAAGTCAGCGAACTGGATACAGGTGTAGGCGCAGGGCATCCTGACTATCACAAGTTCAATAAGGATTGGAATTCCAGATTAGGCGACCGAAGCAATCGCGCATATGAAGCCATCGCTCATCGAATTCAAGATGAGACAGGCATTCAACGACCGGGGACAACGTGGCTCAAAGGAACTCTAACGGTCGAAAAAGAAAGTAAAGGTGGTAAGAAAGAATCCCTGGAAGCCAGCGCAAAAGTGACGGATTACGGGAAAGTAACCACTGAAGGAAAAGGCTCTGTATCCGCGGGACCGGTCACTGTTGAAGCCGGCAAGGATGAGAAAGGTGAACTCAAAACGAAAGTCAAAGTGAAAGCGGGGCCAATAACCGCGGAAGGGGGTGATAAAGATGCAAAAGTCGGTGTCAGCGCCCAAACAAAAGATGGCAAATCAGGAATCAAAATGGATTCCGAAGGCGGTGAAATCAAGATAAAAGAAAAAGAGATTAAAGTAGATGATGACGGGGTGAAAGTTTCAGTTCCTGTGGGTTCCAATACGTCGGCCGGCGCTTCCGCTGATCCCAAAAAAGGCACAATGTCCGGCTCAGTGAAAGGTGGGGTGAAAATAGGGGGTGCAAAAGTCGAGGTTGAGCTTGAAGTCGGCTTGAAGACGGGAAATAAAGAGCAAGTTGAACGCGCTTTGAGTCCTGATAATCCTGGATTTTTCGGGCGACCTCCCGAATTGGAGCAAGGTAAAGGCTGGAAAGAGTTATCAAAGGAACGCAGAGAACTCTTTGAGTCTCTCGGCTGGACAGAAAAGGAGTGGGAGAGCAAGAGAAAGAAGTGATGTGAGCGCTTTTTTGTTACATCGAATGCACCCGTTTTGAATCTTGAACTTTGAACCTCGACCTTGTATATTAACTTTGCTTGGCAGCAGCCCGACGCGCAAACGCATCGACGCGTCCACGCGAAGACGACTTTCGCCGAAGTGGTGGAATTGGTAGACACACCATCTTGAGGGGGTGGCGCCGCGAGGCATGGGAGTTCGAGTCTCCCCTTCGGCATTTCTTCGCACTCCCAGGCGTAAGTGATTAGTAGGGCTGGGTTTCTTTTTCTCACCTGCGCCATTTGTGCCAAATTTGTGCCATCCGCTTTCACTTCTAAACGCG
>JAKEFK010000401.1 GCA_022616075.1 bacterium | reverse complement strand
GTTGGAGCGCGGGCATCCTTGCCCGCAAAATGCTCGTCGAGCGATCAGGTTTTTGCGGACTGGAAGTCCGCGCTCCAACTGATTTTTCAACAAGCTCGGCTTCCAGCCTGCAGAAGAATAAACTACAATCGTGACACGGCATCAGCCGCCGCATTCAAATAAACGGATTTAGGATTCAGCGCGTATTCGCGCAAGCAAGCTTCCGTGAATTTGATTGCATGCTCTTCTTGCAGATTCACAGCTCGATCGATCAAGTTGTCCCGTTTGATTTCTTCTTCTTCCAGAGTCCTGACGGAACCTGCGCCTGCTATGCTATACAGGCCGGCAGCCAGCTGCCAGCCGTAGCGAATCAGTTTCCTTGTTGTTTCCTGCGAGACGAACGGAAGCAGCGATCGCAAGGCTGTTGTGGCCGTGACCGTGTGAATGAGTGTAATGAAATTCTGGCGCGTAACGTTCTTCACATAAGCGTTTGCAAATGTTTCTGTCGCCTCCGAAAGGATTTGCTGCGAATTCGCGGATGGATCGATGAGATCTGCAACGCCGGAAAAAGGAGCGAAATCATGGAGACTTCGCAAACCGATCATGATAGAGCCTCCGTTAGCGCGTCTTTCCATTGGCAGTAAGGGGATTCGATAAAACGCCTGCGCTGGTTTAAGTTTTGGAGTCGCCGCAATTCGTTGGTTCGGCTTTTCCAATTCCGGTAACGTTTGATAATACGCGGCCCAGTAAGCAAGACCCTGTGCAAGTTCGCGGAGGCGAGGATCCGTTCGCCTGCGCGATAGACTTCGCACCGCGTGAGCCGTTCGAATCAACCCGTGTCCTGCAGCCGCGGCCAATCCGGGCGCAAGCGCATCGCACCAGTGGTTCAGCACCTCTTTCCAGTCTTTTTCCTGCAGTTCCCGGTGAAACAGATTCGCCCAATCAGCGACACGAACTGCATCGCCCAATGCTTCCTGCCAGTTTTTTTGCGAGATCGGCTGGGTTGAAGCGGGATACGCTGAAACAAACCGTTTCTTGTAAGCTTCCACGAACGCAATCACGCGATCCTTGCAACCAAGCGCTACCAGCGCTTCCGCTGCCATCGGTCCATGATTCGTAAGCGGGGCCAATTTCGCCATCCTCTCCAAAGCGTCATCCATCACATCCGCATCGACCGCTCCGAACAACAAATTTGGCGAAATCCATGTGAGCGCCGCAGACAAGGAGGCATCACGGATAAAACGCCTTCGTGGATATTGGTTTTGTTTCACCGGTCTCTCATTATTACTACTTATACTACTGCATCTTAAGCCCTTGAACATGGAATTGTTATGAATGGTGGAATTCCGGTAACGAATAGTACGAAAAAAGACTCGAATAGCCGTATTAACTACTCGGCACAAGGACAGGGTTCGGCGGCAAGCTCGTAAGTGACCTCGAAGTTCCCACGGTGGATACCTTTCACGCTCCGAACAATCTTGTTGTCCGCTCCGCCAGAGGTCATGATGAGCTGCTTGTCACCACCTTCTAATTGAATAATGGAAGGTGTGTGGTTCGTGATTCTAAGCTCAACCGGTTCTTCGGTCCCGCGAACCCAGAGCCGCATGGGCGTGGATTGCCCCTTCCATAATTTGTCTTGATCAATTTCTCCAACAACACCAAGCACGAGAAATTCTGCTCTGTCGGCAGCGGTAAACCCCATTGCAGAGTTACCGGTCAGCAGGTGACGGCCAGGCTGCATCGCGGCAGGCACAACGAGATGCACAACCTGAGAAGAAGTGCTCGTAAACGGATTTACAGGCTGCCCATCTAACAGAATTCCGGTATACGTGTTTCCAGGGAACCATCCGCACACGCAAAGAGAATTTTCAATGAATGCCCTGGGAGTGCAGTTCACGATCCTGGGCTTCCCCTCTTCAGGGAGATCGACAACGCGAGTATCGGGCGCAGCAGAAACATCGATCAGCTTTTCACCCCATGGGTCCGTATACTGAACGCTCATAGAATCCCCTGCCTTCAAAGTTTCGGGCAAGCGAACTGAATACCGTAATGATTCGATCCTCCGGCACGGAGTTCCGGAAATCATCCAATTGCCATCCACAGGTGTTTGTGTCAGATCAAGCGGCTGAAAAGTCAGCTCTTCACCTGGAGAAACTTTCGGCGAAAGAGTGAGCACATCTTCTAATACAGTGCGGACAATCACGCGCGGCAGGCGGAAGACCTCAATTTTGTCTTCGAAAATTTTTTGATTGCCCCGTGAAACCGTCACCTTAGCATCTTTTGGACATTTTGCTTTTGAAAAATTCAGACGCACATAAGCATTTGATTCATTGTCTATCGGGCGCCCAGTCAAAATGATTTCCGATTTTTCTTTTCTTGCTGTCCAACCTTCCGGAACAATCACCGCAGTCGCATCTTCGGCCTCCTTTTCATCCAATTTCACCCGCATTTCCGTGGTGCCCTGCAAATCTAAAACGGCACTTGCAGTAGCGCTGGACTGCGTCTCTCCGAGCAGCACACTTTGTGTTGCTTTCACAACAAGGAGTAACGCATCCTGACCGTTTGTATTTTCACGCGCCGCAGCACGGACTGCAGAGCCTTTTCCCTTGTCGGCTCCGGCAAGAATTGTCAACAAAACGATTCCGGCACAAAATAGAAATTCCTTATACCTCATCGCGGCCCTCCTACTGCAGCTTCAAATTAAACCAGAACTCCTTTGATTTTCCTGACGCGTGCTGAACCAGTAAGCGAATGGTCCATTCCGGAGGACCCTTGAGCTCCGACACCGGAATATTTCCAAGAATATTCTCGCGAACGGCGGCGGTGACCGTCACATTTTTTTTCCACTGTGCCGGTTTTGATCCGGCTCCAATTTCCAGAGATGCGATTTGAAACTGGTTTGCATCGGCGCTTCCATTCAACTGCACCTTGGAACCATCTGCATCACTGACGACTTGAACACCGGTTATGTCAGCAATATGTAGAAACCGGGATCCGCTTTGATCGCAGCCGCGGCATCCTGCAGACCATAACCCGTGTGCTGATCTTTGCCCGGGACATCTAGATCGCGCGCCAATTGCAGCAGCATGCGTTCCACCTGTTCGTTGGAAAGTTGTGGATTCACGGATAGGATCAGGGATGCAGTTCCTCCGCTTTCTGAAATTCTAGCACGTGGCAAAGTTAGACCGTAGCAAGAACGTTCAAGACCGATTCATTTCAGGCATCAAAAATCAAGAACATGATAAAAAATTTTGAGTTATTACTCGGCTGCATATTTTTTTTGTGCTTGGAGTCCACGGCAGTTTCCGGTTGCTCCAGAAGTGTTCATCGACCGCTTTTAAGGGTTCTGAGGGGATTACCTTCAATGGCGAAGGTCAGTTGTTCATCGGAGCAGACGGCGCAGTCTGGATTGCGGAACCGGATGGTAACGTTAAACAAATCGCAGATCTTGATCAGCCTCTTGGCCTGGCTGGTTTTGGAAAACA
The DNA here is from genome assembly GCA_022616075.1 of bacterium. Classification (NCBI taxonomy): domain Bacteria; species bacterium. The sequence goes on along the minus strand of JAKEFK010000401.1, from coordinate 3,798 downwards.
AGATATTCTTGCAGCGGACTTCGGACCAAAGAATGTATTTCGACACGGAGAAAATACTGACGGAATTGTCTGGCGTATCACGCCAAAAGGGGACAAAAAAGTTGTCGCTACGGGAATAGCGGATCCTAATTTCATTGTTGTTTTGCCGGACAATACATTGCTCATTTCCGATGATGGCACCGATAAAATCTACAGGGTTTCGAACGGCTCAGTTTCTATCTGGTCAACAGAGGTCGACTATCCCAATGGGATGTCTTTCTCTTGACAACGGCGTCCTTTATGTTGCGCAAATTTTCAGCAGCTTGAAACCGATTGTTGGTGATGATCGCGTGAGGGAAAGATCTCGAAAGTGCCGGTTGGCCTGAAGGGCGCAAAACTTTACAGATAAGGAAAGGTCTTGCTGCTTTCAACGTAATGTCCGGGAGGAACCAGGTCAATTTCAACTTTTCACTGAGGGAAGCGACTCAAAAGCTAAATCGAAAGAGCAGACTAGAAGGCTGGCTAGACGCCCGGCTGGGAAGCCTGCTCTGCTATGAGAATGTCAAGTCCTCCCTATTCATTCTGGTTTCCTAACTGTGGAATATTCATCGCCCTGCCCCTACCAGAGCGGGCATGGACGTTTCAACCAGAAGATCGACAAACTCGATCAAATAGGGTGATGTCATGGTGGTTTTTATCATCGCTGCACGCCATTGTCGATGAAAGCCTTTTCGGGTCATCGGAACGGCGCGAAGCAATCCGGCTTTTATTTGAGGAGCAACTGCCCACCGCGCCATCACGCTCACCCCCAAACCGGCTTTGACCATTTCTACGATTGCCTCAGTAAGCTCCAGTTGAGAAACCTGTTTTGGAGCAACACCGGCTGGGATCAAGACCTTTTGAAATACAGAAAGCTCTTCTTTCGGCACCGAGTAGACAATCAGGTGCTCTTCCGCGAAATCCCTCGCGACTAGATATGGGCGGGATGCAAGAGGGTGATCCCTGGGGAGAATGACAACCAATTCATCACGAAAAAGCGGCTTGAAGAGAAGATTCCGATTACGAACCTGGGTGGTGGTTAAAGCAATGTCCAGCCTTCCGCTCAGTAGTGCTTCAATAGGCCGTCGGGTGGCATCCGCTACAATACGAACTTCGACACGGGGAAAGGCTTGGTGAAAATCCCTCAGAACCGCGGGTAGCCAATGATAGCAAGTATAGCATTCGGTGCTGATCCGCATTATCCCCAGACGGTTCGCGGCGATCTGTTGTATATCTTCTTCAATTTGCTCCAGCTCCTGCAACATCCCACGCGCAGAATTGAGTAATCGCTCGCCCGCCTGCGTCAATATCATCTTTTTGTTCATCCGAAGAAAGAGTGGCGCCCCCAGCCTGCTTTCAATGCCCTGCAATTGATGCGAAAGGGCTGATTGAGTCAGATGCAAACGATTGGCGGCCCTCGTGACAGTGCCTTCTTCAGCCACTGCCGTGACTAGTTTCAGGTGCCGCACTTCAAGATTCAACATGCCGTTTGTTTAAATAATAATGAACCATTCTCATTGATATCATGAAAACAATTAATTTGTTTTGTGAATCTTCTCTACTATAACATAACAATAACGGTATTCGTAAACCGATTTGAAACGTATGGAACGTCCGATGCCGCACGAGAGTGAACAATTTGGTGCGGTTGTTTCCCGTCGAGAACTTTGTGGTTTGATTCATAGCGAAAAAGTGTACCGGTCTTCCTGTCAACTGCCAACACATACACATACGGATCTGTATTTCTGCACAATCGTTCGAGGCGATTGCAAAGAATACGGGCAAGGCAGTGAAAAGCTTTACGGTCAATCTACAACGGTGTTTCATCCTGCAGGCGATGTTCACAGAAATGAGTTCGGACCCGATGGTGGCCACGCTTCAAGCCTGGAATTTTCTGACGCCTGGCAGCCTCGCCTGAAAAACTGTTCCGAATGGCTTGAACAACAATCAGTGCATCAGAATGATACCGTAAGCTGGTTAGCGCTTCGCCTTCGCCGGGAGTTTCAGGAGTATGATGAGGCAACACCGCTGGCCGTCGAGGCATTGGCCCTGGAACTTCTTTGCATGCTTGCAAGGAGAAATAAACAGCGGCCGATAGATAGGACGCCTCCTGTTTGGCTCAAACGCATTGAGCAATTTCTAAATGAGCATTCCGGTGAACCCATTTCAATGAATCAGCTTTCACTAATTGCAGGCGTTCACTCAGTACATTTGATCCGTACTTTTCGTAAGTTTCACGGTGTCACAGTCGGCGACTACCTAAGGCGCCGCCGAATAGAAACGGCTTGCCATCTGCTTCAAAGCACCAGGCTATCAGTAACAGAGATTGCCTTACAGGCCGGATTCTATGATCAAAGTCATTTCACGCGAACATTCCGCGCCATTGTTGGTCTGAATCCAAGTGTTTTTCGATCGCAAGGAGAAATACGCTAGGCGACTCACGAATGACTTTGAGACTTCAACAAGGAGAATATTTCGGCACTACTGTGCGGCGCAGTGAATTTAACGGATTAATTTTGACAGAAAGAGTTTATCCTCCGGCGTGTGAAATTCCGGCCCACGCGCACGAAAACCTGTATTTTGGCACAGTCATTCGCGGTGCCTGCCGAGAAACCATGAGCGGAAAAGAAAGAGCGTGCCAACCTTTGACCGCCATCATGCATCCTGCCGGAGAAGTTCACAAAGATCTATTCGGACTGGAGGGTGGCCATACTTTTAGTTTGGAATTTGGTGACGCCTGGCGTGATCGGCTCGAACCGTATTCATTGTGGATCCAGCAGCCTCGAATTTACCGGAAAGAAAGAATGAACCAGATGCTCTATCGTGTCGTTCGAGAGTTCCGAGAATTCGACTCTGCTGCACCTCTGGCGATTGAGGCCCTAGCCCTGGAAATGGTCTCGCAAATGATAAGAAAGGAGAAGCGTCCGGAAAAACATCCGCCCGGATGGTTGAAGCGCGTAGAGGAATTCTTTGAAGAACATGTAGATCAACGTCTTTCGCTCCGCGATCTATCCAGGATTGCCGGTGTTCATACTGTGCATTTAATCAGAACGTTTCGTAAGTTCCACGGGCTGACCGTTGGAGAATATCTGCGTCGTCTGCGCATTGATCTCGCTTGCCGTCTCTTGCAAACGAGCGATCAGTCTATTGCCGATATCGCTCACCAGGTGGGATTCTTCGATCAGAGCCACTTTTCAAGAACACTACGAAGAATGAAAGGTTTGACTCCGGGTCAGCTTCGTTCCCGTTTTCAGCGACAATAACTTCATTTACTCCAAACCGCTCAGAACAGAAGTCAGCCACACTACAAATGTTAACTATTTACAGCCAGGTTGTTTCCGTCCAAGACGAATAAGAATCAGCATCGGTATCTTGATGTGGAGATACAGGGAGGATGTTGAGATGAAGTTTTCTAGTCGATTCAAGGCAGCATTCAGTTTCTACATTCGGTCAATTCCTTTCGTTGCAATTCTGCTATTCATTCCGCAAGGAGAATGTCTCGCAAGCGTGTATCTATCAGATTTCGCAAATCTACATCCCAATCTGCGTGGCGGAGAACCCGACCCGGCAGAAGAACACAATTTGGACGATACTGGCATCAATTTATTGAACGGAAATGTTTTTTTTAATGAGCCACTTTCCATTACTTATCCAGTTACTGATTTCCTTGAGTACAAGTTCGGTTTAAGATACAGTTCCGATGTCTGGAGGTTCTCCACAACAACCACATGGCAGACTCCTTCAAATGCAGGCCTCGGCTTTGACGTTTCCTTCGGCCGG
>JAKEFK010000400.1 GCA_022616075.1 bacterium | reverse complement strand
TCTGCAACAAGAATCTGATCCAGAATCTTCTAATGTCAACTTATCAGTAATTACGCGGCGGATCGACGTTCGCTTCGGTCAGTGGGAAAGGAAAGAAAAGCCGTGAAACATCCGCGCGATTATTTAATGGATAACCATGTCGAAAACGTTTCACCGGAGCAATTGTCGCAGATTGTCGGCCTAAACCCGTTCCATTTAACGCGTCTATTTTCTGCGGAACTGGGATTGCCTCCCCATCTTTTTCAAACTCGGGTGCGAGTCCTTCAAGCAAAGAAACTGATCAAGCAAGGATGGATCATTTCCAATGTTTCACAGGCCACGGGTTTTGCAGACCAGGCCCATCTCACTCGTCATTTCAAACGCCTCTAGATGTTACACCGGGAGCCTACTCAAAAGGTCAAGAACGTTCAAGACTCTCGACTTTCCCCTTTCTAAAATTCTGCGTTGAAGACGTCCGGTAAACTCGAGCGTTGGGCCGCTTTCATGTAGCGGCCAGGAGGTGATTGAATGAAATTAGCTTTGGTTGTTTTCTTCCTTTCCATCTTTATACTGTCGACGACGCTGCAAGGGGCAGAGGCCAACAATCCATCAACGGATCTCGCAAGCATTACGTCTGAATATTCCGACGTGTTAGCCTTGAAGGGAACTGCCAAGCAGGAAATTCTTGCTATTGCACGCATTCTGCGCGCGAAACCCGAGATGGCAATTGATCGCACAGTAGCGGCGGGAGAATATTGCCTGAAATCTGGCTTAGGAACAATGGTGCATTTCGCCTCGGATGCAGGCGTCACCAGAGAAGATGTCGTTTACGAATTTGATGCTACAGAGCTGATCAAGGCCGGACTAAATCCCGAGCGCCTTGCGAAACTGCCGTCTCTTGGTGGCATGGAGCCTGGTAGGTGGTACTTTCTGCCGCTCGGCAATGTTGACCCGCATCACCACCACACGATGTCGGCTCCTACTATCGCCATTTCGATAGACGTGAAGTAATGGCATAGTTTCGATGGGAATATGCTCGATCTTGAAGCCTTGATCCTTGATCTTCTAGCGTGAATCAGTTCACATTCGCGCTTATTTTCCGATGTTATAGAAACCTGGTTTCAGCGAGGGTTCCGTACCAACGATCATTTGCCTTCGCCTGCGCTTCCAGCAACGATGGAATTGCAGATTGCCATGAGTCAAGGATTACAAAGAACCAATTAGATCCCGATGCGAAGTAATTTCCCTCCTCATCCAGCCAGATAGGAGATGGTGAAAAATCGAGACCCACAATCCAGTACTGGGTAACAAGCTTTCGTTCGGTGCCTGATGTGATCTCCAGCGGCCCGATTTTCCGTATTGAAGCCTGTCCCCTCAGGAAGCAGATTTATGGGTCCACCTTTTCGCAAAAGAGCTTGCGCAAGGATGCCAGTTTCTTCGGGAACGGAGTCTAGCGTGATATAGAAATAATCCTGATTTTGCAGCTTCGTTTTACCGGTTTCCGCCTGATTTTTCCATTCTGCTTGTGCACCCTCCATAACAAAGCGTTCTTCCACCGCCGCTCTTATGTAATTATTCCCGCTGGTTTCTATACGTAAGGGGATGTAATTTGGCGTCAATAGTAACCGTGTGGCTAGTTTTGGGCCTCGGCCGCGATCGTTGAATTCAAAAGAGACTCGTCTCTCCGTTTCGGATACGATTTCCGTGATCTGTGTTCCTGCCTGATTCCCTGCAACAAGAACGACATAACGAACTGTTTTTGTATCCGCGTACGATGGACTATTCATAAAAAAAACCAATAACAGAAATGCAAATAGCTTTTTCATAATTTGCATGAAAACACCTCTTTCATTCATTATCAGTTTTGTTTTAAAGAACTGACGCTTAGCTTCCTGCTGAGTGTTTGTGGCCCGAAATACAACACGATGAAAATGACCGTAATCCACAGAGGAATGATTGTTAAATCCATCCATAGACGGATCGTCCCGCTATTCTGACGCGGAAAGAGAAACAACAAAATATTTTTGCATTCAACGTCGTGTGCAGGACAACAGCAAGGAAGACGCTCCCTTTTGTGTTGTTGTAGAGCCAGGTAAATAGAAACGAGAATCCCGTAGTGAAAAGAAGATATTTTCCTACTGTCAGGAATGTCACAGGTTCGGCGCTTATCATAGTCCCGGCGAGCGCCAAAAAAGCGGAGTATGCCAAAACGTCCATATAATGCCGATCATTATGCTACATACGAATGCACTATATCTTTGTTGTAAGCGAGGTAACAAATAGCCCTGCCAACCAAGCTCTTCACGTAGGTGCGACTTTAGCGGCGAAACCTCCACTTGGAAGTTAATTGGTTAATTTTCGGTAATGGAAATTTTAAGGTTAACGAGGAGATTCAAAATCCAATTCGATCGACTCTGCCTTGAAGTTATCAGAATGTGAGATCTCAGAGTTTTGATTTTGTTCTGAGCCCAAACACCACATGACATCCGGCTCAAATGTTAACCAGGAGATTTCGCGCAGTTTGAAGAACGCTTCAATTACAGTTTCTCCTGCAGCCTCCGTCAGCAGGTCTGAAATACCACGAAAGAAGAGTCAGTATTAGAAGCAACAACCGGGGGGAACTATCGGACGAACAAAAAATGAATACGAAACGTCTTGTATATCGAATATTGAATCAAACGCCTGAGATCCCTACCCAAAGACCACTCCGGATATGGCCCGGCGTCATCAGCGCCATCATTCTATTGATACTCCGGTCTGTTCTTCCAATAGTTTATCCGGAAAGATTGTTCGCCAGTATTCTGGGAGAACTTATAGGCTGCGTACTCATCTTGATTTGGTGGTTATTCTTGAGCCGGTCGCCGTGGTCGGATCGTTTGGGCGCTATTGTGTTGATGATTGTAGCGGGATACGCCGCATCGTGCTTCGTTCACATATCGCTTTCGGGGATGTTGTTCCCGATTTTGCTGATCCCGACTCTATTGATCGCCCTGGTTGCTTGGGCGTTTGTCAGCCGTAAACTTTCATTACTAGCACGGCGCGTGGCGATGGTTTCGACAATTCTGCTTGCCTGCGGAGTGTTCACGCTCATCCGAAGCGGCGGTTCTTCATGGGGTTTACATCAGGATTTTGCATGGCGGTGGACAGAGACTGCTGAGGAACGAATGCTGGCCGAAACTCGAAACGAACCGATGCCCCACATCCCCACGCCTCCGAAGAAAGAGCCAGAAAAAGAGCCGGTCGTTGAAAAGACAGAACCAACACCTGTTCCGATAACGCAGCAGCCGCACAAAGAACAGACACAAACACAAGCAAACGATACACCGGTAACTACTACAGTTACTGAACCGGAAGAGAATCCAGCCGAATGGCCCGGCTTTCGCGGGCCCAAACGCGACAGCATCATTCGAGGCACGCGCATCAAAACGGATTGGTCTGCGTCACCGCCTGTTGAAATGTGGCGACGTCCGATTGGTCCGGCATGGTCCTCGTTTGCTGTGCAGGACAATCTGATATACACGCAGGAACAACGCGGTGAAGAGGAAGTTGTCGCCTGCTATAACCTGAAAACTGGAGAGCCGGTGTGGAGACATACTGATACCGCCCGCTTTTGGGAGGCTACTGCCGGCGCCGGTCCGCGCGGAACGCCAACTTTCAACAACGGCCGCATATATGCATTTGGCGCGACGGGAATTCTAAACGCGCTCAACGCAAATGATGGAACAAAAGCGTGGTCGCGTAATGTCGCATCCGATACCGAAACGAAAATTCCAACCTGGGGATTTTCCAGCTCACCTTTGGTAATCCATGATCTGGTCATTGTTGCAGCAGCAGGTCAACTGGTGGCCTATGATCGTTCCACAGGTGCATTGCGCTGGTTAGGTCCCGAAGGTGGTAGCGAATACAGTTCGCCGCATCTTGCAACCATAGATGGAGTCGAGCAGATTCTGATGCTGCACAAACCCGGAGCCACCAGCATCGATCCTAAAAGCGGCAAGCAACTCTGGCAATTCGCATTGCCCGCAGGCGCTCGCATCGTGCAGCCGGGACTTACGCCTGATGGCGGTGTCGTTGTTAGCGAAGGCGATTCACACGGGTTGCACCGCATCAACGTTAAAAATGGACCGAACGGATGGACAGTTCAGGAACAGTGGAACACAATTGGGCTGAAACCTAAATTCAGTGATTTCGTCGTACACAAGGATTTCGCGTACGGCTTTGATGGAAGTATTCTTTCCTGCATCGATCTCAAGGATGGCACTCGTAAATGGAAAGGAGGTCGTTATGGCAGTGGCCAGATGTTGCTGTTGTCCGATCAGGATATCTTGCTAGTGCTATCGGAAAAAGGTGAACTGGCACTGGTGAAAGCAACACCGGATCAATTTACAGAAGTATCAAAGTACCCTGGAATCAAAGGCAAAACCTGGAACCACCCGGCTTTAGTGGGTGATATCTTGCTCGTTCGCAACGCCGAAGAAATGGCCACCTTTCGCCTCCCCCTAGCCAACAAGTAATGAGTTTAATGTAAATAAGTAATTTCCTGATGCTATATCATTGAGATTATGGATACGTCCACTTTCCTTTCGGCGCTAACGATTGTTTTCGGCTCAATCACAGCTTGTGTAATTGTGCCTTTTTGGTTGCGCCATAGACGGGAGCTGGCACGAGAAAAGTTGGAGCGATCGAAGAATATACAAGAGGATTCTCAAGTGAAGCTTATCCGGGAACGATTAGAGAATCTCGAGGCCCTCATGTGTCGCCTCGATTCAGAGATGAACTCGCGGTTGGAGCGCTCGTTCAGCATGCTCAAGATAGCAACTGGTTCTATCCTCCCTGGTGATAGCCGGACGCCAACATCTTTCCTCAATGTCAGCTCGGCACTGGAGGACCGATATCAGATCTTGAAAGAAATAGGGCGTGGCGGCATGGGGATTGTGTTTCAAGCCTATGACAAGCAACTGAAGGAGCAAGTGGCGATCAAAATACTTTCGCCTGTACTCAGCAACGATCCTGATGCGATCGAACGGCTCATGCGGGAGGTCTCCTCTGCCCGTCGTGTCACCCATCCTAATGTCATCCGGATCCACGACATCTCGGAACACAATGATCTGCACTTCATTTCGATGGAGTTCTTTGAAGGAATGAGTCTGAAGGATTACATCAAGAAAATCGGGCCGCTTTCACTAATGCATGCTCTCAACATTGCTTTACAAATCTGCGACGGACTAGAAGCAGCGCATCGACAAGGTATCGTCCATCGGGATCTCAAATCGCAGAACATCATCATAAGCTCCTCTAGTCAGATCAAGATCATTGATTTCGGGCTGGCCCGCTCTGAGAATTTGGGTGGATTGACCGCTACCGGCTTGATTATGGGGACACCCGAGTACATGGCTCCAGAACAGGTCTCCGGCAAAAGCGTCGATGAACGCGCCGACATTTATTCCCTGGGGATCATTCTTTATGAAATGTTCACAGGGCGCGTGCCTTTTACTGGTGATTCTGCGATCGCAATCGGGTTCAAGCAGTTGAAAGAAGATCCGCCCAAGCCGCGCGACCTGAATGGACAAATTCCTCTAGAAATCGAAAG
>JAKEFK010000399.1 GCA_022616075.1 bacterium | reverse complement strand
TATTTTTTCTTCCAGCCCGGGCCCCGAACGACGCGCCCCGGAGTTGCTCCTGTGTGCTCGCCGTTCTTAAGGACCTGCACACCATTGACAAAAACATGATGAACGCCGGTGGAAAACTGGTGCGGTTTTTCAAATGTCGCGTGATCCTTTATAGTGGCCGGATCAAAAATAGCAATGTCTGCGAAATAGCCTTCTTTCAGCAATCCCCGTTTTTCCAGTTTGAGATTTGCAGCGGGAAGAGAGGTTAGTTTTCGAATCGCTTCTTCGAGCGGGATGACTTTTTCTTCACGAACATATTTTCCCAGCAAACGCGCGAACGTACCGTAAGCGCGCGGATGTGGATTCGATTTCAGGAAATTTCCTTCCGGTTTCAGCGAAGCTTCGTCGGAGCCAAAACTGAGCCAGGGCAGGGCAATCTGTTTTTTGATGTTCTCTTCGGACATCAGGAAATACACGGTTCCTACGCGGCTATCATCTTCAATGACCAGATCCATTGCCGTATCCTGCGCCGATTTACCGCGCATCTTTGCGACTTCCCCCAACGTCTTGCCAGTGAGCGGCTTCAGTTTTTCATTCTTGAATGCAACCAGAATGATCCGCTCCGGAGTACCTGCAAGATAAAAAAGATTCTCCCAATCCTGCGCGTTTTCAGACATTTCCTTTCTTACCCGTTCACGCGTTGCGGGATCCTTCAATCGCTCCACCCACTTTTTGTGCCCGCCTTCCTGAACCCAGGGAGGCATTGAAGCATCGAGACCGGTGGCTCCGGCAGGATACGTGTACATATCCGCGGTGATTTTCAAACCTTCTGTGCGCGCGGCTTCCACTTTGCGGATCACCTCATCCATTTTTTTCCAGTTCGGTTCTCCTCCCGCTTTCAGATGGTAGATTTCTGCCGGCAATTTTGCTTCACGCGAGATGCGGATCAGCTCATCCACGGCTTCGAGCAGTTTGTTTGCTTCGCTTCGCATGTGCGAGATGTACATTCCGCCGTAGCTTCCGGCAACTTTGCAAAGTTCAATCAGCTCATCCGTTTTCGCATAAAACGCGGGAGCATAAATCAAGGAGGAACCAACTCCCAGCGCGCCTTCTTCCATCGCCTGTGCAACGAGCTTCTTTATTCGTTCCAGTTCTTCCGCTGTCGGTGGCCGATCCGCATACCCGACTTCATGAACTCGCACAGAAGTAGCGCCTACAAAGGACGCAACATTAGTGGAAATTCCTTTCTTCACAAGGAAGTCGAGATATTCACCGAGCGTAGTCCATTCGATTTCATACTTGATGTCGGATTGATTCTCCTTCGCTTCTTTTTTCATGGAATCGTTCATCGGTCCCATTGAAAAGCCTTCACCCATGACTTCGAGCGTAACTCCCTGCCGGATTTCACTCTGAGAATGGCCGTCTTCAATCAAGGAATCGGTTGCCCAGCTGAGCATGTTGATAAATCCAGGTGCGACCGCCAATCCCTTCGCGTCAATTTCAGTTCGTCCTTTGCCTGAGACTTTGCCAACTGCAACGATCTGATCTCCTTGCATAGCAACATCACCTTTGACCGGCGGGGATCCACTGCCGTCATAGATCATGCCATTGCGGATCACAATGTCGTATTGACGCTCTTCGGCGAAAGAGAAACAGGAGAGGAATAAAAATCCGGTTGCGATCAGTACAAATCGTTTCATTTGTATTCTCCTTGCCAGCGAGCCGCTGGCTACAAACTCATGCGGGCGAGACGCCGCGCTACAAACTCATGCGGGCGAGACGCCCGCGCTACAAACTCATGCGGGCGAGACGCCCGCGCTACTTTGTTTAATATCCACGTACACGAGCGATTGCCCATTCATAAAGCTGGCAATATCCGTAGGCAGAGTGTTTCCAGGAAAAGTCAATATTCATTCCATGAGTTTGAATGGCTCTCCAACTTTCCGAATCATTGAAATAGATATAGAGAGCGCGCCGCAAAGCATTCCAGAAATCTTCTACGGAAAAATCATCAAAAGTAAAACCCGTGACGCCATCCTGAACGGTATCCGCGAGCCCGCCTGTTGCGCGAACAACGGGAACACAACCGTAACGCATCGCAATCATCTGTCCAAGACCGCACGGCTCAAAACGCGAAGGCATCAGGAAAATGTCGCTTCCAGCGTAGATCAAAGGAGCGAGCTCCGCTGCGTATTGCAGGATTACAGTCATTTGATTCGGATGAGTTCTGGCAAGGCTCCGGAACATGTCCTCGTACTGTTGCGCACCACTTCCCAGCACCACGCACTGCACTTCGTTTGGAAAATTGTTCAACACCGCATGGAGCGCTCCTCCCGCTATGTCAAACCCTTTTTGATGATCCAGCCGGGAAACGATGGACAGCATGGGAATGTGGTCCTGAACAGGCAACCCGAGCTTTTTTTGCAGCTCGCGCTTGTTTTGAATGCGCGTGTCCAATGTTTCCACATTGAAGTTTTTCGCCAGATGCATATCGGTTGCAGGATTCCACACATCGTAATCAAGACCATTCAGAATGCCATGCACATCAAAATGCCTGTATTGAAGAAGCCGTTCCAGTTTTACTCCGCCGGCAGCGGTTTTGATTTCACGCGAATAGGTGGGGCTGACGGTATTGATCATTGTGGCATGATAGATTCCGCGGGCCATGAAGTTTACATGTTGCCAGTTTTCTTCAACGAGTGGTTCCACACCGGTTCCGAGATAATGAAGAACTGAGCGCACAGATCTGCCTTGATGAGCCAGGTTGTGAATTGTGTAGATGGTGGGTATTCCACGATAGAAGGCGTCTATCTGGCCTGTGGTTGTCAGCCATGTCAGCGCAGGGGCAGTGTGCCAGTCATGGCAATGGACGACATCCGGACGCCAATTTAAAGCGGAAATCAATTCCAGCGACGCGCGACTGAAAAAACAAAATCGATAAGCATCATCATCGTGTCCGTAAATTTCGCTTCGGCCGAACAGATTTTTTTCCGCGATAAAATAGATCGGAACCTCGGATCCGGGTAATTGACCTTTTAACACCGCCGCCCTTAGCAGGCCCGCGCCGGTTGGTACTCGCAGTTCGCCTGGAACGAGTTTCAGTTGCCATTTGCCAGTTTGAAACGCTTGCTCGACTGACTGATATGCCGGCATGACCACGAAAACTTCGTGCCCAAGTCCCTGTAGCGCTTTTGGCAAAGAGCCACAGACGTCCGCAAGGCCGCCACGCTTGGCGAAAGGGGCAACTTCGGCTGCAAGAAATAGAATTTTCAGCGGAGTCATCCGACGTATCATATCATTATGGTTTTAACCGCCAAGGCGCCAAGAACGCCAAGGAGAATCGAGAGTTCAAACTTGGCGCCTTGGCGTCTTGGCGGTTCAATATGATTTATCTGGATAATGCGGCGACAACTTTTCCGAAACCGGAAGAGGTGTATGAAAAAACACTGCGCTTCATGAAAGAAGGGGCAGGGAATCCAGGGCGGGGAAGTCACCATTTTTCGACGACCTCCGCGCAAATGGTGGAGAACACGCGAAGACAGGTGGCGCGATTCTTCGGGATTACTGATCACCATCGCGTGATTTTTACTTACAACTGCACCGATTCCATCAACATGGTTCTGAAAGGGTATTTGCAACCGCACGATCATGTAATTGCAACTCACCTCGATCACAATTCCGTATCCAGACCACTTGAAAGTATCGTTCGCGAAAAACAGATAGAGTTGACGCGACTCCCTTTCTCAGCAGGCGGCGCCATCGATCCCAAAAGTTATGGGAACGTAGTGCGCCACAACACAAAGCTGGTGATCTTGAACCATGGATCCAATGTGCTCGGGACGGTTCAAGATAGTGAGCTTTTTTTGCGGGACGGAATTCCTGTTTTGCTGGATGCCGCACAGACCGCCGGAAGAATTCCGATCCAACTGAAGAACCATCCGGTTTTTCTGGCTTGCTCTGCGCACAAATCACTTTTTGGAATGCCCGGTCTCGGAATTCTCATTGTCCCGAGGGACATCCCATTGAGCTCGTGGCGTGAGGGTGGTTCCGGAACTGCTTCGGAAGAGTTATCGCATCCTGCGGAATTGCCGATGCATCTCGAAGCCGGAACTCCCAATTTCCTGTCGATTGCGGCGCTGTCACACGGACTCACATTTATTGAAAACGAAGGAATGGAAAAAATTCATCGCAAAGAGTGGGAATTTGCGCGCATCCTATTTGAGTATCTAGTGTCGGATCCCAGGTTTCACGTTTATTCCCGTCTCGCGCAACAAGACCTTGCGGTGCTTGCATTCAATTTAAGGAATGTTGCGCCGGATGAAGTCGCGGCGATTCTGGATCAACGCTTTGGGATCGCTGTCCGCGGAGGATTGCACTGCGCAGCTGTCTTGCATCAACAGCTGAACACGCTACCGGACGGCTGCTTGCGCGTAAGCCCCGGCTACTTCAATACGGAAGAAGACTTGTTGATACTCGTCGAAGCATTGAAGTCAATCGCGGATGGCTACATTAAATGAAACTCATGTCGCGACGAACCGCCGTTTTCGTGGTCGCTTTGATAGTCGCGATTGCAGCCGGAGCAAAAGCATACAGCGAATGGCGCGTGAGCCGTGATTTCCCATTCCTACGATCTTCTTATCGCGCGAGAAATGGTCCCATTCGTGTGCTCCGAAGCGAAGAGGAGTCTCTGCATATAAGGATGGATCATTCCGAAGATGTAGTGGTCTCTTTTCACACGGAACAAAAGGATCTTGGCTCCGTTCGTTTTCGCCCACCGTATTTCGCAAAATCTGTCTTTCTTCATCGGGAATCTCTCGGTGAAGCAAGTTTCGTTACCATTCGTGTTCAAGGAGGCAGGCAAGTAGATCTTGAGGATCTTAGAATATTCTCCAATCGCCGAAACCCGAAGTTCTTGATCCTTGCTCTGGATGGAGCCACCTGGCGTCTGCTAACTCCGCTAATTCGAGCGGGAGTTTGTCCGAACTTCAAAGCACTCATGGAGCAAGGATCCTATGGAAAGCTAAGTCTCAGAGGAGCCAACCTATTCACCGGTCATCTGGACGACAATCGCAACCGGAAAAGGGCCCGAACAGCACGGAGTCACATTTTATGTTGCTCAGAATCAACCGATCACCAGCGAAACTGTGCAAATCAAGAGATTCTGGAATATTTTTTCCGAGTACTCCAACCTGACTTCTCTGATTGTCGGTTGGTATCTGACCTGGCCCGTTGAAACCATCAACGGAGGAATTGTCTCCGATCGGACCTACTACAATTCGCGTTCCAAGGATGTGTTTTATCCGCCGGATACTTTCGAGCACGATTATTTTCACGACTTCGCTCAAATCCAATCAGAGTCCAGGAAACGATTGCTTCGCTTTACTTCGTTTCCATTTGATCAGGAGTTTCAAAAGAAGTATCGCAGGGGAACTTTTGAACGGCAGATGCATCAAATTGTGCAAAAGCGTTTGGCCTCCGTTTATCGCAGGGACGAAAGCTACGTGGAAATCGGTCTGAAGGCTCTCAAAGGGTTGGAACCTGATGTTTTCGCGATTTATTTGCGTGGAGCTGACTTCACACAGCACGGTTTTTGGAAATACATGGATCCTCAATCCGTTCCATCTTTTCCGGTTTCCGATCAGGAGCGAATCTGGTTTGGAAAAACCATCGAAAACTATTACGTCTATCTGGACGAGGTGCTCGGTAAGTTTCTACACGCTGCTTCTTCTGACACGAATGTGTTTGTTCTTTCCGATCACGGTTTTCGACCGATTCCGAAGGAAGAAGCGGAAGATCCCGAATTGTCCGGAGGGCATGAGATGGAAGGAATCCTGTTTTGCAAGGGTCCGGCTTTTCGGAAAGGATACGAGATTCGAAATGCATCCATCTATGATTTCCTTCCCACGCTGTTACATCTTGCGGGACTTCCGGTGGCCGCCGACATGAAAGGCCGTGTATGGATGGAAGCCTTTACAGAAAAACATCCCATTCGGAAGGTCAAGAGTTACGGAGCAAGAAAGACGCGTGAAACCGGACGATCCACTGATGCCATAGATGAGGAGATACGCCAGGAGCTACGTAGCCTAGGTTACATTCAATAAGTGGCACGGGCGTCTCGTCCGCGGAGTTGCGGGCGGGTCGCCCGCACCACATTATTTATGCATTTTCGTTGGTGGATGCCGGCAGTCCCTTCTCTTCTTCTTCCTCTTCCTCTTCGAAAGCTCTTCTGCCTTCATCTACCGCTTCGCGAACCTTGGACTTTTGTTTGTCGTAGAAGTCCTTTGCTTGAACGACCCTTTCATTCACTCGGTCTTTGAAACGGCTCACTTCAATTTCGGCTTTGTCACTGATTTTTCCGTATTGAGTGCGGAGATTTTCCTGGACTTCGCCGCTCTTTTCGCGGATCTTACGGCGTGTCTGTTCCCCGGATGTTGGAGCGTATAGCAATGCAATCGTGGCTCCAACCAGACTTCCCAGCAAAAATGCGAACGATACTTCTAAAAAGTTGCTTTCATCTTTTGCCATAATTTCCTCCTAGAACATGCTAGAGCTCTTCCTCTTCATAAACCCTGCGGTCTCTTTTCAATAAGTATTTCATTCCGTAACCCAATCCGAGCAGTAAATTCCTGATTCCGGTAATTGGTTTTGCAATCGCACTCGTCACGGTTGCTACCTGATGAACGACTCCCCGCGCCATCCCCAGAATCTCCTGCGCCTGGACCACTTCCTGATCAACATTTCTCGTGATTGTTTTCAGGTTGTAGATGATTTCCTGAGAATTCTGGATCGTGCGATCCAACTCCTTGAGTGTCCTTCTGAGCTGCCGCACAGTGGGAATCAACTCGCGGATTAGCCGGATCGCAAAATAGATCAATAAGAGAAAAGCGACTAAGGCCGCGGATAGCAATACAAGCTTCACATCGTCTCCAAGAAGTTGGGACGGCATGGCTCAAATCTAAATGGAAACAACCCCAAAGTCAACGTGATTAACATGTTGCAGTGATCAACTATGTTATAATTTTCGTTTTCCTACGGTCTTGCGTTTTGCGTCCCGCATGCCAGCCTTGACGCGACACAAGGCGCGGAGTACTTTTCACAATTTTGGAGGAATTTTATGAAAGTTTACCCCACAGAGGCTATTCGGAACGTTGCACTTGCAGGCCATGGAGACGTAGGAAAAACGTCACTTGCTTCCTGCTTTTTGTTCGATTCCGGTGCAGTGAACCGTTTTGGCAAGGTGGACCAGGGCAACACCGTAACCGATTTTGATGACGATGAGATTGAACGCAAGGTTACGATCTCCTCTTCTCCGTGTTTTGTGGAATGGAACAAGACAAAAATCAATTTTCTGGACACTCCCGGTTATGGCAATTTTGTTGCGGATGCCCGAGCCGCTTTGCGCGCGGTAGATTCCTCCATCATTCTGATTTGCGGCGTTGCCGGCGTGGAAGTGCAAACCGAAAAAGTCTGGAAGTGGTCCGATGAATTTCAGCTGGCGCGCATGATCGTGGTGAACAAACTGGACCGCGAACGGGCCGATTATAATCGCGCGGTTGAGTCGATTCAGAAATCATTTGGCCGCGTTTGCATCCCTGTTCAGATTCCGATCGGCTCGGAAAAGGACTTCAGTGGAGTCGTCGATCTCATCCACTTCAAAGCATATCAATATCCCAAAGATGAATCGGGCAAATTTCAGGAAGTGGAGATTCCTGAGTCCTTAAAACAGGAAGCTTCCGCGCAAAGGCAAGCGCTTGTAGAAATGATTGCCGAGCAAGATGACGCTTTGATGGAAAAGTATTTTGAAGCGGGTGAGCTTTCCCAGGAGGAAGTACTGGCTGGGTTGAAAACGGCAATTCTGGAACGCAAGATCATTCCAATTTTCTCCGCTTCCGCTCTTCACAATGTGGGGGCGCAACCAATTCTGGATGCGATCGTTGAGCTTCTTCCGAGTCCGGCCGAATCCACGATTCGAATGCTGGTAGAAAACAAAGATAAATCGACTGAAGAGATTAAAATCGATCCGAACGGTCGTTTTTCGGCGTTCGTATTCAAGACGTTTGTGGATCCTTATGCGGGTCGCGTCAATCTGTTCCGGGTGATCAGCGGTGTGATGAAAGCGGATCATGCCCTCCTGAACGTGAACAAAGGAACGAGCGAAAAAATCGGTACGATTTCAGCTTTGCAAGGGAAACAGGCGACTCCTGTGCATGAAGTTTATGCGGGAGACATTGCCAGCGTTGCAAAACTGAAGGATACGCAGACGAATGACACTCTTGCAGAACCTGGAGCGATTTCACATTACTCTCCCTTGACCTTTCCCCATCCGATTATTTCTTTTGCCATTGAGCCGAAGTCGCGCGGTGATGAAGAAAAAATCAGCACCGCTCTTCATAAGTTGTCTGATGAAGATCCTGTTCTAAGATTTGAACGCGATCCTCAGACAAAAGAACTGCTTGTTTCAGGATCGGGACAACTTCATGTGGAAGTAGTTGTTGCCCGCTTGAAGAAACGGTTTGGCGTTGAAGTTCTGTTGCATCCGCCGAAAGTTCCTTATCGCGAAACGATCAAGGGCAAGACCGAGGTACAAGGAAAGTACAAAAAACAATCCGGCGGGCGCGGACAATACGGAGATTGCTGGATTACGATGGAGCCCCTTCCACGGGATAAGGATTTCGTATTCGAGGACAAAATCTTTGGTGGTGCAATTCCGAAAAATTATGTGCCTGCAATCGAAAAAGGAATTCAGGAAGCGAGACAGCGTGGAATTCTCGCCGGTTTCCCTGTCGTGAATTTCAAAGTGACCGTTTTTGATGGTTCTTTCCATCCGGTGGATTCTTCGGAAATGGCGTTCAAAATTGCAGGATCGATGGCTTTCAAAAAAGGGATGGAACAGGCCAAGCCGGTTCTGCTGGAGCCGGTGATGCACGTGGATATTTTTGCCCCATCGGAATACATGGGCGCGATCACGGGAGATTTAAGCGGCAGGCGTGGCAGAATGCAGGGAATGGATTCCAGCGGAAACATCCAGATCATCCGCGCGGCCGTTCCGCTTTCGGAAATGCTCAACTACGCTCCTTCTTTAACTTCGATGACCGGCGGACGCGGCTACTATGAAATGAATTTCTCGCATTACGATGAAGTTCCCTCTCATCTAGCACAAAAAATCATTGAAGAGCATAAATCAAAAGTGCAGCACGAAAAAGAAGAAGAGTAAACTCATTTGAACAGAAGACCGCAAAGCGCGCAAAGAAAAAAGTAGGTTTTGCTTCGCGATCTTTGCGTTCTTCTGTTCAAAAAATACAGTGGAGATTATTGTTGGCCTGCTGATTGCGGGCATGATTATTTTTGCGTTCTGGTCCGCGATTCGGGAAATCCGGCTTTACCGCAATTATCTTGAGGGTGACAGGGAATATCTTGTTTCAAAACAAAGGCGCAACCGCCGCGTGCTGATTTCCGCTGTACTGATACTGGAAGCGGCGTTCCTCTTTCTTGGATTCTTCATTCTTACGTTTACTCCATTTCAAGCGCTCTTTTTTTGGATTCCACCGCTCCTGTTGATTGTGTGGCTCGTTCATCTCGGTATGAAAGATTTTCGTGAAACCAGCCGCGACATCGATGTTATTTTTCGCGAAGCTTCGGACGTGATCCTGAAAAAGAAGCAAGAGAATTGAACTTTCTGTAAAAAGAGCTACTGTTCGTCTTCTTTCTCTTTTTCTTCCTCTTCCTTCAACTTTTGATCGATTTCACGAATGCGAGATTCGGCTTCCCGTTTCTGTTTGTACTGATTGCCGAGGTTGCGTGTAAAAAATCCGCCACCTTGATTAATTGTTTGCTGGGCGTCTTTTGCTTGTTGCTCGAGCGCCTCTCGTTCCTCTCTTAGCTTTTCTATTTCTTCGTTGGCCTGTTGTTGGGGTGGCTCCTTCTTCTTTGGCTGTGCGACGTCATCTCCAGCAGAAGTATCAATGCCGGGAAGCGTCGTTTCTTTGACCCCTTCCGGTTCTGTACGAGCTTCGAATGCAAGAGTTGATTTCAGGTTGGCAATATCTTGATTGGTGAAAACCTTCGCTGTTTTCCCTTGTTTTTGAATCGCCTCACGTCTTGCTCTTTCTTTTTTTGCAACATCGGCGACTTCAGTTGCTTCCGCGATCATTACGGCCGCGAATAAGGTTATTAAAGCAAAGGCTGCTAGCTTCTTCATAACACCTCCCTTGGAATAAAGATACAACGCAATCTATCCCTCCGCCAGACGAAGATTCCGGGGCATGGCACTGATTGTCTTCTGCACAAAACGCGCCAGATAAAAGGCAATCTCTTCGACGACATCGTCAGGAACGCCGTCTACAAAACGGGATTTTAACCGCATATCGCATTGGTCGTTGACATAGTCGACTACCACAAAAGTTTCCCTGTCCACGATTGCGATTTCGGCTGAGAAAAAATCAAGCTGTGAGATTTCCGCTATTTTTTGTGCAACTGTTTTTAACCGCTCCAGTCCATATATTTTTTCTTCTTCAGGAGAAACGCGGAAGTAAATGTGGCTTTGATCGTCCCACCAGCAGCTCAGAATTTCGCCACAGACGTAGTACGTACGAAACCACGCCCGACGGTCTCCGAAATGCGCAGGAAGGACCTTTTCCTGGAGCAAAAATTTTTCCCGACTCCTTCCTTCACGCGCTTTCACAATATCGAAGAGGGTCTTGGCGTTTGCCTCCACACCGACTCCACCACCGCCGGTTGCCGGCTTGATGATGAAGGGCTCTCCCAGGCGAATCAATTCACCAATTTTTATCTTTGTCCAATCTCTATAGGGGGAAAGAATGATGGTATACGGCACGCGCACGTCGTTGTCCGCCAGCTTCTGATGCATCACGGCTTTATCGAGCGCAGTTGCCAGTTTGTCCGGATGGTTCAAGAAAACAGCGCCATTGGCAAGAAGCTTTTTTATGAGCGGCTCAAACGCAGGTTGATTATCGGAAGCGCGGTCGAGAACGACTCTTGCGTTAAAATCACCTCGCTTTAATTCTTCCACCACATTTGGCTGGTTATAGGGCTGCACCAGATAACTTTGGAGCCGGAACTGCTGGCATTTTCGATCGAAGATCCGGATGAAATCTTCATCGAATTCCCATTCCCATAGAATTGTGATATCCGCAAACATTGTGAAGGATTTTATCACACCAGCAGCCGGAATCTTTTTTCTATGAGGGATTCCAGATAATCTCGATCCACCTCATACCCCATTCCTGGCGTTTCCGGAAGTGCAATGAATCCATCAGCATCCATCTGTACTGCAGGATGAATGATGTCGCGATGCCAGTAACGATCACTCGCAGAAGTATCGCCGGGCAGGGAGAAATTCGGCAAAGATGCCAGAGCCAGGTTGTGCGCTCGGCCAATTCCGGATTCCAGCATTCCACCGCACCAGACCGGCATCTGATGCTGCCTGGCAAGATCATGAATCCGGATCGATTCGCGGTGCCCGCCGACCCGGCCGGTTTTAATGTTGATAATCCTGCAGCTCTGCAGCGCAATCGCGGCCTTTGCCTGATGAAATGAAGTAATCGATTCATCCAGACAAACCGCTGTCTCCAATTGATTTTGTAGAACCGCGTGATCGCACAAATCCTCATAATGCAAAGGCTGCTCGATCATCATCAACCGGTATTTGTCCAGCGACTTTAGCAGTTCCACATCCGACAAGGTGTACGCGGCGTTAGCATCTGCCATCAATGGAATATCCGGAAATTCGCTTCGGATCGCTTCCAGCAAGCTTTGATCTTTTCCCGGTTTGATTTTGATTTTGATTCTGCGGTAACCCTGAGACAGATAATCCCGAACGCTCTCCAGAAGCGAATCGTGATCCTTTTGTATTCCTATGCTCACGCCGCACGGAATTCTCGTTTTGGTTCCACCCCAGAAACGGTAAAGGGGTTGTTTCCGGCTTTTCGCCAGGATGTCCCAGAGCGCCGCTTCCAATGCAGCTTTCGCCATGTGATGGCCGCGGATCGCGGCCGAGGATTGCAAATAGTCTTCTAATGTATTCGAAGAGCGAAGGGATGGTAGAAGGTATTTTTCCAGTACGTGCCAGGCTGTCACCACAGTTTCATAACTGTAAAGCGGGTCCTGTTCGGCGACGCACTCGCCGTATCCTTCGAGCCCTTCTCCCTTCACGTAGCAGAGCAGGACTTCACGGCGATCCACGGCGCCGAAGCTTGTTTCAAAAGGAGATTTCAGCTCTAACGGAAATGAAAGCAAACCGGCTTCTTCAATTTTTGGGAGTGGAATGTTCAAAAGATTCGAGAGTGTTGGATTCGTTTCCTGTTTCATACGTCGATCACAAATTGTACTTGATGGCCTTGCGGCGTTTCATTCCATTCGAGTTGTCCGTAAGTCGCACTTTTTGCATGAAGTCTTCGCTCCATCTGCTCATTGATCTTTTGACCGCTAACCCTGGCGCTTAGGTTCCATGTCGATCCGGGCTGCAAGTGTACTCGAAAGTTGTTTAGAAACACGTGCTCCACTTCATGAACGAAAATCAACTTGTTCAGCCAATCAACCAGAAGCAGAAGTCGATCAGGCGCGCCCAATTCTATTTCAAACGAAACATCGTCTCGTATTTTATTTATGTCCGTCATTAGCTCAAATAGCGCTGCTGCCGAATCCACAAATACCTCTTCAACCGTATTTGCAGTCACCCGGATCAATTCCTCGGAAGGATGACCCAGAAATTCATACATAGTAAATGACCAGTGGCCAGTTGACCGTGACCAGTTATCCTCGCGGGTGGAACTTGCGATAAATCTTCTGGAGATGTTCCCTGGATATATGAGTATAAATCTCTGTCGTGCTGATGTCCGCATGTCCGAGAAGCATCTGAACCGAACGAAGATCCGCACCCCCTTCGAGGAGGTGCGTTGCAAATGTATGCCTCAAAACGTGAGGGGTCAAGAGATGGTCCGGGATGGAGGCTTTCCTTCCATAGAGTTTTAGGATTTTCCAGAATCCCTGGCGGGTGAGTGGTTTGCCGCGCTGGTTTAGAAATACTTTTTGCCGGTCTCCCTGAATCTGCGACTTGCCGTAATTCTTTCGCGGCTTTGTTCCCATGTATTTCGGCCGCACTTCCTTAAGATAGCGGTAGAGCCAATCTTTACTCTGCTCATTCACAGGTGCGATTCGTTCTTTGGAGCCTTTGCCTGTGCATACTACAAATCCGAGTGGCAATTGAAGCTGATGCAGTTTCAAATCGAGCATTTCCGAGATTCGCACCCCGGCTGCATAGAGCAATTCCAGCATCGCGCGATCCCGGATTCCAGCTTCTGTTTCAATGTCCGGTTGCTGCAGCAGTGTTTGCATCTGTTCCCGGCTAAGCATTTTGGGCATTCGCCTGAAACGTGCCGGCGCCTCCAATTGCGCAGCCGGATCCACGTTCATTTTGCTGTTTTGAACAAGATAGCGGTAGAAATTTCGAAGAGTCGAGGTCATTCGCATCACAGAAGAGGATGCCAGTTTGAGCCGGTTGAGGTAATGCAGGAATTCTATGATCTGCAGATATTCCTGCGGGCCTTCCGGCATCTCGTTCTCTTTGCTGAATTGCATGAGGTGTCGCAAATCCCTTTTGTAGGAGAGGATCGAGTTTTCAGAAAGACCCTTCTCAATCCGGCAATAATCCAGGTACTCTTCCACCCAGAGCGCAAGCCGATTCATTACAAATATAGTACTATAATTTGAACCGCCAAGACGCCAAGGCGCCAAGAAAATCTTATGAAACCGAATGAACAGAATCTGGAGCGGTTGGTAAAAAAGCTCCTCAAGCAGCAATCAGTCTCTGCGACGGAGCTTCTTGCTCACTGGGAAGGATTGGGCGCGCGCGGCGACCGCGTTGTGGTTCAAACATTGAATAAGCAGAATGGGTGGGAGCAGTTTGTTTTGTGGAGTGAATCGGAGCCGCACATTCGGAAGAAGCTGGAACAAGTATCGGATCGGGCGGGAATATCGGAAGCAGGTGTCCTTTATTTGAAGTCGGCGGGCTTCACGGGCGGCGAAGAAGATACTCCGCGCTCCCGGGCCCTATGGATTCTTCAAACGGTGCGAAATGAGGATGGCTCCGACTGGGATCAGGCGATCCGGCTGATGTTGCAGGACGAGGATTTTTTCGAAAGCACGCTGGCATTGCTGGAATTGGAAGGGTCTGCTCTGACAGCTTCCTTCCTTACTAAGCTATTAGAAGAGAATCCCGGACGAGAAAAGGACCAGGCGATACGAAAAGCGCTTTACAGACTTCGCCAGAAAGGATGGGAAGCTCCTCAGTGGGAAAAGCCAATCGTAACGGTGGAACCAACTCGCCATGAAATCTTTTTGCTTGCCGAAAATCGATTGCCGCTCTGGCAGCCTTTCTTTTATTTCCGCGGGAACGGTCCGCGCGGCGACTGGTTTTTTGTAGAAATCACGGAGGGCAAGAATTTCGAAATCATTCAACAGCGACGGGACATCCGGATGAATCAGAAAACCATGCAGCGTGTTGCTGATGATTATGCTGCAGAGTTTCACAAAGGGACAGGCGTGAACATGTCTTTTCATGCTTTACCGCCGGAACACGCGCGATTCTTTGTTATGAGCTCTTTTGAGTTTTTGCAGGGAGCGGAAGATTTTCGGAAGTACATGGGAGAGGCTACCGCGCAAAATCCGTTTTCCGAATGGACACCGCGCACGAACCTGTACCAGCAGGATGCCGCTCTATTATTGAATCACGAATATTTCCAGCTCTGGCTTGCGGAAGAAGAATTCCTTGATCAGGTGATCCAGCGGCTCGTCCAGATTGAAGAAGGCCCAATCATTTTGCCGGAACAACAAAGACTTCAACAAAAAGCAGAAGCGGTGCATGAGGCGTCCGGCGAATATTTCTCTGCGGTGAAGAGACCGGTTTGGGCGCTTGCCTTGCAAAAGGCGGCTTATTTCCTGAAAGACAAAGAACCGGAAATTGCTGCGATGGCTTTCGGTTTCTCCCGGATGCTGGATCCTTTTGCCGTTCATTTGATAGAGCGTTCGTTGGAGATAAGGAAAGCTCAAATCGAAAGAAAAGAGAAGGAAGAAAAACGGACGTCGCTGATCATGAGCCCGCAGGAATTCCAACGCAGTATGAAAAAACCTTAGCGATGTACTACTGACGTTGAACTTCTTGTTTTTTTAGAAGGATTTTCGCAAAAGGATATTAAACCGCAGAATATCGAACAAAGGAACTCCGAACCGCAGAAGT
>JAKEFK010000398.1 GCA_022616075.1 bacterium | reverse complement strand
GTTCTGGTGCCGGCGTGGACGCATTTATCCTCTCATTCTTGGTTGGACCAGAAGGCGTAGTGTACGGAATTGATATGACCGACCAACAGCTCGAAGTTGCGTTTCGAAACATTCCCGCTGTGACCAAGCGCTTTGGTTATTCAGAGGCCAATGTCCACTTCTACAAAGATTACATCGAAGTCGCAGATTCGATACCGGATCAGTCGATTGATCTTGTCGTATCGAACTGTGTGATTAATCTTTCGCCCCTGAAGAATCTTGTCTTTAAGACAATTAACCGTGTTCTGAAAGACGGGGGCGAATTTTACATTTCCGATATTGTTGCCGATCGGCGTATTCCAGACATCATACGAAATGATCCTCAGATGATCGCAGAATGTCTCGGTGGAGCGGAGTATGAGAATGATTGGCTGGATCTGATCCAGGATTCGGGCTTCAGGGATCCAAGGACTATCCGCCGAATAGAGGTTCAGAGAGATGTGCTGGGTGAGCCGGTCGTTTTTTCCTCTATGACGACTCGCGGGTTCAAGTTCAACGATCCTCTGGATAGGCGGTGCGAGGACTATGGGCAAGTCGCTATATATATAGGAAGCATTCCGCAGCAGAAAGCGCGGTTTACAATGGACGACCATCATGTGTTCGAAGCGCATCGCCTTGTTCCGGTGTGCCGAAACACAGCCAGGATGCTGTCCGAAACAAGATTGCAGAAACACTTTAGAGTGACATCCCCAATCAAGCACTTCGGCCTTTTCCCTTGTGGGTCGCCCACAGTGTCTTCGGAGGATCAATCAAAACCAAAAGGATGTTGTTAGAAATGCGAGAACAGGTTGCCACCATTGAGTTTCAAAGAGAGGGCGCAAGAATTCAACTGAACGATCTGTGGTTTATGGTGGGCTCTCGTTGTAATCTACGTTGTATCCATTGCTATGTAGATTCGTCTCCGGAAAATGATTCGCTTGAGCAGCTTACTCTCCAAGATGTGCGGACGTATTTGGAAGAGGCTTCCCGTTTCGGGATGAAGTCAGTTTACTTTACCGGAGGCGAACCATTCATCAATCGCGATATCGTTGCGATGCTTGGTGAAGCATTGAAAAGAGCTGAGGTGACAGTCCTCACAAATGCAACAACACCGATTGTGCGGTATCTCGATGAATTGGAAACCCTGCATCGAGAATTCCGCGGCCGATTGATTATTCGCGTCAGCATGGATCATTATGTCGAATCCCGACACGATGCTATTCGCGGCAGAGGAATGTTTCGCAAGACTGTGGAGAACACAGTGAAGATCCGTCAGAGGGAAGTCAAGGTTATCGTTACGG
The DNA here is from genome assembly GCA_022616075.1 of bacterium. Lineage (NCBI taxonomy): Bacteria > bacterium. The sequence goes on along the minus strand of JAKEFK010000398.1, from coordinate 3,328 downwards.
TAACACCGGAAGTGTTTCGTGGGAACCGAGTTTCTTCAGAAACAGTTTCGCATGAATTCCAGCAAATCTTCCTGCAAGAAGGAGTCGATGTTGAAGTGAAGGTTCTTCCTGCGGTTTTGGAGATGGGTGCTCAGCAGCGCCGCCGAGATGAGCCGAGTGAATTTCAGATCGTAAGCGATGAACGTCTGGAGCAGCTTTCAATCAGGAAAGAAGGATTGATGTGTTACAGTGGGCGATCCATTTTGAAGCGAAACGGCGAATGCCGCGTGTATCCTTGCCCGATTATTTACGAAGTTCCTGAATACGATTTGGGAGCAACATTAGAGGAATCGTTTCAACGGGCCATTCCACTGGCTCATCGTGCGTGCTCTCAGTACTGCTGTGTGAGAGGAAATCAGTCTACCTGTACAAATTAGCTATCCAGTGCAGATCTTTATCGAGCTATTCCGATACCTTTTCACTGAACCCTCGTCATATCGGCATCAGATTTCGCACGGTCTCAGATACGACCGAAAAAAAAAGCAGCCGCATGGTAGGGGCTTACCGTGCGGCTGCAATGTAAGGGATCTACAAATTTAGTTGGAGGTTTTTGACGTTCCTATCATGCTTACTCTTAGTTTCATTTACTTTCAACAGGTTAGATCCGTCTTGTTCTTCAGAACTTTTTCTGAATGTAGGCCTCCTTACAAAATCGAAAGTTTCTGCAAACTCCCGCGCATCCAACTAAGAGAACCACTTTAAGAATTCATCAATGAGGAGGAGCATATGATTCTGCGTGTTTTGCTATTTCTTTTGATAACTTGCGCAGCAACATTTGCCGATGATTTCGATCTGAGCAAGCATTCCATTCCACCGGAAAAAATTCGGGGCGGCGGACCGCCGAAAGATGGAATTCCTTCCTTAACGGATCCGGAGTTTATTGAAGCCTCTCGCGCAAAATACTTGAAGGAAGACGATCGGGTAATGGGCCTTTACAGGAACGGAGTTGCCAAGGCTTATCCGATTAAGATCGTCACGTGGCACGAAGCCGTCAATGATTTACTCAGCAAGGAGCCGGTTACAGTCACCTATTGACCGCTCACCGGTAGCGGGGTGGTCTACTCCGCAGAGAATGAAGGAAAGCGCTTGGTTTTCGGAATATCCGGCAAACTGTACGAAAACAATGTTCTTTTATATGACCGGCAAACTGAAAGTTTATGGCTTCAAATGAAAAACGAAGCTGTTGCGGGCCCGCTGACAGGGACGCAGTTGAAGACCCTCCCTTTCGAAGATACTACCTGGGGTGCCTGGTTGAAAAAACATCCTGATACGCTGGTACTTTCATTGAACACGGGGCACCGCCGCGAGTATGGAAAGGATCCTTACGAGGATTATTACCGGAGCAATCGGACCCTATTCTCAGTAAAGAGGGAGAGTTCTATTCTCCCAAAGATGGAAAAAGTGATCGGTATTGAGAGAGGTCGCAAATACAAAGCATACGCATTTCGGGCTTTAAAAGGCGTTCAAACTTTAAAAGACGCAGTTGGTGGTATTTCCATTGTGATTCGCTGGGATGAGAAAAACAAAACTGCGGTCGTTGAAGATACTGACGGAAATCCGGTTCCATACATCGTGAGTTTTTGGTACGCCTGGTACAACTTTCACCCGGATACAGAAATTTACAAGAGTGACGGATCTCGATGAGTAACAGCCGCGATTTATTTGCAGGATGGCTACGCGCATCCGCGTTGAATCTCGAATTTCTAAAGGCGAAATCGCTGTCCTGGTATCCCATATTGGCTATCGGCTTGGGAATGATGTCTCTCATCCTGATTAAGAGTGGCCGCGATGCAGTGTTCTTTCAACAGAACGGTTTGAAACAACTTCCACTTGCTTACATCTGGATTGCAGCAGCAAGCATTCCAGCAGCAACTGTTCATTTAACAGCAATGGACAAATGGGGTGCGCGAAAATCTAGGACCGGCCTGTTTTTTCTTTCTTCGTTTCTGTTTCTTCTTTTTTCTCCGTTTACAAATGAGCAAAACCGTTTATTGCTTGTAATCCTGTATGTTTTGGTTCCAACTATTTTTGCTGCTCTTCTTGCAGGGGCATGGCTGCTCGGCGGCGATTTACTGGAGCTTGCTCCGGAAAACATTAGAAGATGGTCTTATGCTGGCATGGGTGCCGCGGCTATGGTCGGCGGTATTGCCGGCGGGCTCTTGGCATGGGTCTTATCTATTTTCTTGAGTCCGAAATTCCTCATCGCAGGAGGCGCAGCCGTTCTTGGGTTAGTGGGTTTTTTAGTGCGGAAAGCTCACAGAGAAAACCCAGTTGATGTACCACAGGTTCCAAGGCTGGCATGGAAGGATTCTCCGCGGCGTATGTTAAGTGTTATGATTCGCGAATCCAAACTCGTAAGGAAACCTTATGTTTTGCTTTTGACAGGAATCAGTGCGTTTGGGGCACTGACGGCGATGTTGATTGAATTTCAATTCTACGCGGCTACCGTGCTTTCCGGAAATAATAATGCGGGGTTCTATGCGAGCTTCTACACAATTGTGAGTGCGGCATCGCTGCTCTTGCAGTTGCGTTTGGCGCCATGGTTACAATCACGGTTCGGCGTTTTCAGATCGTTGACTGTATTGCCGATAACCCTTCTTGCAATTGCAGTAGCCTCGCCATTCCTGGGATTGCTTCAAAACAGATCTGTATTGAGAGCCACTGAAGGTGGCCTGAGATCCTCTGTGTATCGATCACTGTGGGAGCAAGTCTTTCTTCCTATTGAGCGCGAACGCCGCGAAGCGGTGAAGGCAATTGTCGATGGCCTATTCGTACGCTTGGCCGACGGTGCTGGTGCAATTATCTTGTACTTCTGGATCTCCAGCGTGTCTTACAAGGCTATGGAGTTCAATTTAAATTGGATGTACTGGGGCACGTTTGGTGCAGTCGTAATATGGCTGTCTCTTACGGTTTTTCTAATTAGAATCGGCGGACCAGAACTGGCGCCTTCGGAAATTGAGATCCGGCCGCCGGAATGCTGCCCCGTTGCGTCAACCATTGGAAAGAGCTTCAAGCGTTAAAGAATCCGGTCACAACTCGTTCTATCAGTAATAATAGCAATTTCATTTTAGGATTTCGGTCGTTTTCTAAAATTTTCAGAAATGATTTCGCTGTTAAGCTACTTTTCTTTATCTTCCTTTAAGTGATCAATCAGCTTCGCTGATGGAGATACCTTTCCATAGCTCTTCAAATATGAACCTTTCTATTCTTACAGAACTCTTTCAATTGTTCGACATAAGATTCGATCGAAACAGCTTTGACGCTTTCATTAAGATCTTGGAATATTGGT
>JAKEFK010000397.1 GCA_022616075.1 bacterium | reverse complement strand
TCACGCCCTCTTTTTTTCTATTTTTTTCTGAGCGGATTCCTCTTTCAACTGGGCAACCTGTACTGGATCTTCCACGTGCTCGACCATTATACGAAATTAGGGACCCTCCTTTCCGCCGGAATCCTGGTTCTTCTTTGTTTCCTTCTATCTCTCTTCTGGGGCGCTTTCGGGGCGATGCTGGGAGTGTTCCGTTCGCGTTTGGGAATGCAGATTGCCATGCTCACCGCTCCATTTCTGTGGATCACTCTGGAATGGCTTCGCAACCTCTTCATTCAATTCCCCTGGTGCCTGCTCGGGTATAGTCAGTACAGCCAACTAGCGATTGCCCAACTAGCCAGCGTCACAGGAGTTTACGGGTTGTCCTGGCTCCTGATGGCCCTCAATGCCGCATCTACTACTGTATTAGTTCTTAGAAAATGCATCTATCTCGCAGTAATGATTACCGCCTTGTTGTGTATTGCATATTTCGGAAATCGTATCATTTCACGGCCGGTAGCCGGAGACCCGATCACCGTCGGTTGTATTCAGGGGAACATTCCACAGGGCGTCAAATTGCGCTACGAGTTTGCCGAAGAAATCAACCGGAAACAATTGCGGATGACTGAAGAGTTAATCCGTGCCCGCAAGCCGGACCTAATCGTATGGTCCGAATATTCCACCTTATTTCCGCTTGGCGAAGGCGGTCTCTGGTCGGAGCAAATCATGAATCTCGCACGGCACAGCCGGACGCCACTGCTGATTGGCAGTGATTTCTTCGATCGCGGCAGGGTATACAACAGCGCGTTTCTTGTAAACAGCAACGGCGAGATTGAAGGCCGATACGACAAGATGTATCTGGTCCCATTTGGCGAATACGTGCCGTTGCGTTCGATTTTGTTTTTTGCGGGAAAGGTGGTTCCGGAGATCTCTGATTTTTCTCCCGGACGGAACTACGAAACATTTCTGTTGCGCGGTAATAAGTTTTCCGTCCAAATCTGTTTTGATGTCATCTTTCCGCAATTGTCCCGTCAGTTCTCTCTACGTGATGCTTTTCTCCTGGTGAATATCACCAACGATGCATGGTTTGGTGACACTTCCGCTCCACGCCAGCACTTCGCGATGGCTGTCATGAGGGCGATCGAGAACCGCCGTTATATGGTGCGCGTCGCCAATACGGGAATCAGTGGGATCATCGATCCGTATGGCCGCGTTCTGCAGTCCGCAGGTGTTTTTGTGCCCGCCATCCTTTCGGGTGAAGTAAAGTGGATTGCGGAAAGGACATTCTATACTCGCCACGGGGACTTGTTTGTGTATGCTGCCATCTTTCTCAGCTCTGCGGTTTTGATCGCAGCGGCTTTCTTCCCCCAACGGTTTCACCGCAGCTCCACTAAACCAGGGCCAAATGGCGGCTAGCACAATAGGGCAAATAGGTCTGTGTAAAAATAATCTCGAAGAATTGCCGAACTGGGTTTTCAATCCAAACACGTATTACTTCAACAATAAAACTGCTCCAATCTTGAAGAACTGGAAATTCGACATGCTGTCTTTCGTCCGCTGCTCTGGGCATATAGCCCGGCAGCAGCTGAAAAACACGAAAATTCTGAATCGTGCGTCAACTCTTGTTGACGCGCTTAGGTTCTTGAATGCAATAGGCTTGCGGGAGGAGGCGGAGCTTTCACCCTGAAGCTGCAAACCGCCTGAGAGAGCAAGGAAGCCCTCTACCCTCGGAAGAGAGGTTGAGCTTGTCTGGCTCATTATTTGAATATGACGCTTGCGCATGGAGTGTGCCTCAAAAAAAGAGAAGTTCTACCGTCCCAGACATCCCGAGAAGACTCCATTCTATTCGGTGCTCTTTCACCATTTCGACCGCTTTGTGGGTGAATACGATCTCCGTTTTGAAAAGCACTATGGCAAGTGGAGGGGTGTGATCGGATATGTGGTGGAAAAGTATTTGGATTGTGGCAACCTCAAAAATGGATTTGCGAGGATCCGGTGTCCTACCTGCAAGGATGAGTACCTACTGGCGTTTTCTTGCAAGACAAGAGGTTTTTGCCGATCCTGTTGTGCCAAACGATCCGTTCTGTGGGGTGAGTTTGTTCGCGAGAAAGTGCTCGCAGATTGTCCGCACCGGCACGTTGTATTTTCGATTCCCAGGACGTTTCGCATCTTCTCGCCGCTACAGAGGAGCCACCAAATTTGGCCCTCTTGCCACGATGAGCGTTGGAGTAGGCTCCATAATAATGGACAAGCTGAGCGCCCTTTTCGGGAATATGACAGGTCACTTTAGCAATCCACTCCAAATAATCAAAGATCTGACCCGCCGGTTCAAACAGAGAGTCGCATCGATCGTTTGGCACTGACCCGCCCGGCAGAAATTCCAAAGTTAACATTCGCTCCATTCCGGGTTTCTGACCATTTAATTTTGCCGCGCATTTTCCGGCCCAGTTCGGAACCTGTTGTGGAAAACCTTGTTCGTAACCAATGTTTCTACCGCCGGCATCATAGAAATAGTTCAGCATTTCCCTTCAGGCGTCATCCGGGAAAGCAGCCTTCCATCGGGGCCGTAGTGAAAACAAGAAAATTTTTCCTGAAACAAAATACCCAATGGGAAATCATGAATGCTCTCCAGGTTTCCGAGGGAATCAAAAGAGAGTTCACGAACCGATTCGGGACTATTGATGGTGTGCGGTTGGTTCGCGCGGTTATAGAAGTAGTCAATGGTTCATGGAACAGCGTTCGGATCCTTCGCCTGGGTGATTTTATCGAGACGTCCTGCAGGATCGTAGAAAAAAGTCTCCACCTTCCCTGGAGTATTTCCATATGTCTGCTGGCGCTTTCGCAAAAACCCGGTGCTACTATCATATTCGAATGAACGCTTTAGAGTTTGATCGACATTACCCAGAACTCCGGCAAGAGTCGGTGCTGCGCCCTTAGCGTCGATATCCCAAATGTGAGCCCAGGAACCGTCGGTACTCACGACGTCTTTTGGGTAAATATCAGCAGGATTGTCATAGTAGAACTGCGTGACTACCGGGTCTTTCCCATTTCCTACATCGGCTTTAATCTGAGCGATTCTGGAAAGTGGGTCCTCTGTTTCTCGCAAGAAATTCAGATGAGTTGATTCAGAAGATAATCCACCTGAATAGAGATCCTGGATTTGACCCTCACTATTATGTTGAAGTTTGACTAGTTTTGGATTTTGCTCCCCCTCAAACCCCGGGGCGGGGAAAACCCAGATACGTTCAGGAAGATCGAAAGGATTGTTGACCTCCAGAATAGAGTTGCTTGTGATGGTGCAGACTCTTTTCCGAGCCAATGGTTGTGCCTGATCAGGTACCGGATACGCGATACCGCGATTGAGGGAGCCGTTATGAGGGTTAAAATTGTAATCGGTAGATTCATAGGCGACGTATTGTTGCGGATTCTGCTGATCCGGAGTAAATAACACTTCGCGTAAAACCCGTTGATTCTTGTCCAGATAGAGCGTCCGAACTGAGTCATAAAGATCGTAAACGACCGTGGCAAGGACGGGCAATTGAGGAGCTGCAGCGGCCCCTTTATTGATCTGTAAAGCACCGACTCCGCCTGCGCCGTCATCAGGGACAAATGTTTACAGAATCAAAGTGATCAAAATCTTGAACAAATTGAGAATTGGCATGACTGGCGGGCCAGGGAATGATGTGGTCAAAGATTTTATAGCCTTGATGATTTGCCCATTCTTGTTCCAGAGGAAGGTCGTGGTATTCCAGCCGAATATGCTTTTCAGGAAGATCCAGTTCTCCCAGTTGTTGGTCAATGACTCGATCAAAGGAAATAATTGTTGGATCCATTCCAAACTTATTCTTGATTACCAGACGGCCCTCGGCATCATGAATCGTGGTTAAATTGTGATTGAGATAGGTCCAGTCCCCATACCAATATCTCCAATCGCCATTGCCGTCTTTTACCAAATGCTCATCCAGGCAGCGGCTATAGCAGGAGTCAACAGAATAATTTTGACAGTAGGGGCGAAGATACTTTACGTAATTTTCTTTGCAATTATCAAGAATCTGACGGTAAAGCCAGTTATTACTGCAATCGAACAAACAATCCTCATAGCAATGCAATTCCCCTCCGTTGTAGCAAACGTTTGCGCAACCTCTGCGACAACTCTCTACGGTTCTGTTGTACCAATCCGTGCAGTAATGCGGAACGCATATATCGATATTCGTACATGTGTTCATTGGATCGCGGGGTGAACATTCCCTCTTGCATTTCCTGTTTGCAATGGTCGTTGGCAAAGTATCAGCAACAAAGTTCCAATAATTCACAACATCTTTCTGAGGAGCGAAGAAACCGTTCAAATATCCGTAGCGTTCGCCGTTGCCATTCGCATCGATTACCTGTCTCAGTTCGCCGTAACCGGGGGATGCCGGTTCAAGATCAATATCGAACTTCAACAAATAACGGGTTTCAAACCACTGTTCATTGGATCCGGACTCTTCATAAATGTCCGGCACTTCTACGTGGTAGAAAATGGAATCCAGAAAATTGTCTTCGCGGACAATGTTTCCATCATTGTCTTTGAGCTCAACCTTCCGGTAAGTGAAGTGAATTTTTCGTCCTGTGGTATCGGTGACGCTGAGTATCATGGGATGTTCAAAACCGTAACGTCCCTGCGCCCATTCAAATAGTGATTTGATGCCCAAGATTGTCCCGAATCGCTGTGAGGGGGTACCAGGGCAGAAGCTCATTATTTTCGTCCCGTGTGGTAGAAAAGACATATTCCAAACCGGAACCATCTTTCATAATCAAAACGCTTTTCGATTTGATGCGATCCACTTCAAGCTTTCACGTGAGACCAATTCCCGGTTCTACAGGCTTATATGATGAATTGAACTCCGCCATGCCCAGTTGTCCGTCCACTAGAAAGTAACTATATCCGCAGTATCCCGTATCTCTTTTCGCCGAGTAAATTCTTTTTTCAAGATTGAAGCTCCACCCGTGACCAAGAACTCCCAAATAATCAGCATGACTGCGATAGGTTCGTGTGAAAACAAGATCCGGTCCAAAACCTGGAAAACTAAAATCTGTTTTTTGAAAAAACATCTCACCATTGGGGAGGATGGGTTCTCCAATCGGTGCTCCATCGAAATCGCCGGGCGTACTACCAGAACCCAGGTTACCAGGCGGAGAAGGGTTATTCCCCTGTTGGCCGGGGACAGGAATGAATTTGGTTTGCTTGACGGGCGGTAGATATTTCTGTTCGACGACAGTGCAGTTCTCTAACGTTTCTTCGCAATTCTTTCCACCAGCATCACAACGAAGAACCTGGCAAAAGTTTGGTATCGCCAGGTCCGCGTAGGATTTACTGGAGAGAAGGAACAGGATAATGAACGCAGTAGCGTGATAAAGAAAACGCCCACAAAAATGCCTTCGTGTCATACAAATGCCCCCGTCTGTTGATCCGCCTAACAGATAAGAACGCGCAAAAACGCGGAGAACAGTACCATTTGGGGAAACTGAATTTGTCAGGCCGGCGTGCAGAAAAATGGATTTCCTTAACCCGGTGAGGTTGCTACCTTAATTCACGAAACATTCCAAAGCTCGAATCAGCGATTATTTCTATAAAGAACTCGGGGTCTGACATAAAATTGCAGGTGGCAGCTAATCAATTGGAGCATCCATATGGAGCACCCATTAATTGAGTCAATTCCCGACCGACGTCATGATGGGTCGCCCTGTTATAAAGGATACTCGAATGTCAATATCTGCTAAGGCCATTCTGCAGTCTCTATATCCCGAATTCTTGCCGTATGGCAAGAATTCGGGATACACTTGAAGTTGATGGCCTGGGTATGTGACGATTTTCACACGTTCCATATGATCAGGGAAAAAACAATTTCTTATAACAAACACAAGAGAATTTCAGCAACGAGAGGTTGAGGGACCAAGCCAAATACTTTTGACCGTTATGGATCGTGTTACAGTATCCGAGACCGCAAATTCTAACTTAGGATAAGTCATGATTTTTCGGAGGGCCTTAGCAAATGCGGAGCGGGTCAATCGAACGCTCGAAACGTTGATCGACGAATATCAGGCGACCCTAGACTTATCGAAAGAGCTTGTTCAGAACGCAGACGAAACCTTGGATCTTCTAGATGATGCGAGGAGCTCACTAGGAATCATAAACAATCTTTTGGGTATATTGAACCTCGCCCGCGGACGCATTGGCACAAGTCTCAGAACGATTCCGAGATTTGGGCCGGCCATCGCAGCAGCTATTCAAGGCATTATAGCGAGCCTTAGGATCGTAGTGAGATTTTTAAGAGTGGGCATCACATTGGTTCGGCCAGGAGTGAAAAGATTCAAGATGGCTGTCGAGGACTTGGAACCCTTTGTGCGTGTCATCGACCTTCAATTTCAACCGATAAACTCCGCTGTTAATCGGACCCTTTGGGCGGCACGCATCTTAGCATCTCAGCAGGATATCATCGAACCCCCGCTCCCCGATTCCTACAAGCGGCGCCTTACCCAAATCTTGGATCAAGTGGAGCCTTATATTAATCGATTCGGAAGTCTGGTTGTGCAGCTTCGAGACGTTAATAGACAGATTCGTAACCTTAATACGACGATTTCACTTCTAAATGTGGCACTACGTCAGGCGAGTTTCAGTTGGCGTCTGGCTGTATCATTCGCCCAGCTCGCGGTTTTTCTTGTGCAAGCAGTAGAGGCGTTGCTTGGTCCACTGCTCGACGCAATAGCCGCTGTCGGGTCGGCATTGAGCCAACTTTTTTCGCCCATTCAGGCTTTGATTAATAGACTGCTTGCCCCATTGGCCCCTCTTCAAAGAAAACTTATGTCGTTAGAGCAAAGGCTTCTCAATGAGATCAATCAATTCCAGACGATGGTCAAAAAAGCATTTGACGATCTCGTGCAGCCTTATCTTCGCGCGTTCCAAATTTATGCCAGAGTCCTTCGCCTGATATTAGATCAATTTTTGGGCCGTCTCATTGAAATCCAGCGACTTATCGAACAGTTGCTCGCGCTCTTAAATCCCGTTGCCGAGTGGAAAGATGCCATTGAATTCGCAACCCCTGATAATCTCAAAGAACTTGAGCGGATTATTCGTGACCTGATCGAGGAACTGGGTCTTCAAGACGAAGAGGAAGGCAGAGGTGCGGTGCGAGTCCGAAAAGCGGCGCGAATAGCCAAGCTCATTGACGACGCTCGAACGGTAATAAATAACATAGAAGACCAGACGTTAGGAAAACCACTGGCCCCCATTAAAATGGAGTGGTTGTCGCGGATGAGCAAGCTCACACACAACGTCCTTGATGAGCTGGGACGTCTGAGACGGGAATTACCAAAGCAACGTCGGGACCAGCTTTCTGAAGGGGTAGCCAGCCGAGCCATCACTCGACTTCAGGAGTTGAGGTCCGAATTAATCACGATCCAGAGCGAGATCACTGGACTGGCTTCAAAGACGAAAAGCCGACTCCCCCGAGGGTATCGTCAAGATTTAAGGCGCTATCTCAATCGGGCCTCATTTTTTGAACCTGTGGATCTATTGACGGCTCCGAAAAAGAGAAAATCAAAGGAACGTATCCCTATTCTGGAACTTGATCGGAAAAAGCTCATGTTTCGATTCAATATCAGCCCACTAGATCCTCTGTTTGATCTGACCCGTCCTGTATTGGAAGCCGCCGACTTTTTACCTAAGGATGTCTTTCCACCTTCATTAGTAAAAAGGACCGGCTCCCGAATCGAATTGAGAAAAGGCCGAGGCAACCGAAGGAGGAAACGCTAATTTATTGCGCACCGGCCATGGTCATAAAATCGGCAATCACCGGGAGGTGATCGGGATCAGAAAAGTATTGCAGGAAAAAGGGCTCGTCTTGAGGAAGTTTTTTCCCAAAATCGACAATTTTCTTTGAGTTTTTGACGTAAAAGTCTCTCATCCCAATCGTCCAAATCAGGTCATCCAGGATCAGGAACGCCGGATTTTTGCGAATTTTGATTCTGTTCTCATCTTTGCTGATTTTGCTGAATATTCCCATGGCTTTTGTATCAGGATCCCGGTCCAGATTGGCGATCTCCTCATATTTTGTTTTCAGTGCTCCAAAGACATTTGAATTAAAATCGCCGCCAATGATGACCTTTCCGTTTTTGTCCAAAAGTCTACCAGTGTTCTCAATGTTCGCTCCGGTCTGCCTTTGATTGGCAGCAAAATGTGCGCAGCCAAATTTGAATTTTAGTTCCGGTTCACTATCTTTTACGGTGCACCTGACAAAGTGAATTTTCCGTCTTGCGTCAATGTCTTTGTTACCGTCTTCATCACATGTAAGAACTTCCGTGTTGACAATAATCGGGCAGAATTCGGTCCGGGTCACTTCCCGTTGCTCGGCGGTTCCTCGAAAGTTATAATTGTGGGTAAAGTCAAAGACCTTCTTCCCGCTAATAATCTTATATTTGCCTCGCACTATCATTCCATCCCTTTTAAGCAGTTCATGATCGCTTTTTCTTTCTTTAATCGTCCGCTTCACTGGTCTAATGAACTTCAGCGTGCTCAAATACACCTCTTGAACGGCTAAAATGTCGATATCGATGGAAGGGGATTCCATAAGGTCAAACACCTTCTCCCAGGTCTGCTCGCTCCCAAAGAGAGTTCTTAAAGTATTAGGCGATTTGGCCTTTTGGGCAGACATCACTAAGGCATTATAGGTACCGGTTCGAAACTGAACCATCGGCGGTGGCGCCGCCAGCGGGACGGTCTCTCCCTCCTCAGGGATGCTAAGGCCATCATTAGGATCAAGTGGGTCAATATCAGGTTCATTGGCCTCCTCAGCCAACTCGGAGCGCTGTCTTCCCTCCAGGTCGGCCTCATCGACAATTCTTGACACTGCAGGAGGCTCTTCCTCTCCGCCACGACGAGGTATCCTGAAGCCAGCACAGTTGATGATGACAAGGCACAAGATAGCTAAGGTCAGAATTCTTGACCAAGCTTTATCGCGATAGAGAAAGTAGAGCCGATTTATTGATAAGCTCATCATCCTACATAGGGACCGTCTTTAACCAAATGCCACCCATTCAGGTTCTGTAGAAATTCGAAGTTCCAACACAAGAAATCAGTTTTCGATCAGTCCTTTCGCCCCCTGTTTTTCTATTTTAGAGTGTAGATAGCAAAAAAACAAACAGGGAAGCATTCATTGAATCCTGGGGCCCTGCGCGTCCTTGATACCCAGGGTGCGGGATATGGCTGGAGATCGAATCAAGGCATCACTATGTTGGAGTGGATCCTGATGTGATGGATCGAGTAACGCGGGAAGCAAAGGCGCGTTGAATATCCTCACAGAGCCTGGTTAATTTAATTCTGCAAGAAGCTCTAACGAAGTGGTAACGCGGAAGTTCTCAAGATCAAGAATGTTCTTGAACTCAAAAGGCTGGCGCACGATAATTCCACTTACCGCGAAGCCGTGATGTCCTCTTAAATCGTGGAGAAAGACGATCAGGAAGATCGGCCGGTAACACTCAAAGGTACAAAATATCTTTCAAAACTTCACACGTTCTCTCTCGCCTCAACGCAAGCAGGCCTTAACAAGCCTCTGTCCGAACTCGTAAATACGACGCTAGAATCTCTCCGAACACGGGATGTTAGACCTGCTTGATGTTTTTGTAACGGCAGACCGAATTACGAATTTTACCTCCCACCTTACACATTCTGGAACAAAGGAGATAAGGACAAGGGAACAACTCCGCCCGTTAATTATCCTTAATATCTTCGGTGAGGCCACCAATGTTGGGATCAAGCGAAAGGATAAGCATTTGCTTTTGGGTCAATCGGGCGAAAGCGGCAAAGATAGGTTGGTGTTGGCTTATCTTCGCCTTCATTCTACTCCCTTTTCACCATTTTTTACGTCTGCAGGCGTAAAAAATGGTGAAAAGGGAAGACAAAGTGGGAAATGGTGGTAGCTCGGGCGATGATCAGGTGGCGTGAAAATAGACGACTTCTGACTGGGG
>JAKEFK010000396.1 GCA_022616075.1 bacterium | reverse complement strand
TCTACCGCATTAGAATCATCTGCAAGATGGGTGGCTGTATGCGTAATGAAGGAGTGTAATGTGGGAGCCTGGATCTGTGCGAAAGTAAGTTTTTGCCTCTCAGAAAGCAGCGAAAAAACTGTTTCACGGCTTTTCGTCAGAACCCCATTGGCTTCAGCAAACAGGAGATTTGCTTCAGGATGCCGGTCAGTAGCGGCAAGCAAAGATCCAAGGGCTCTGAGTGTTTGAGCTAAAGATGGGTGTTGGGATCCTAAAGTCTTTTGTCTCAGGTCCAGAGATTTCCTCAATAGTGGCTCGGCGAGGTCATTTTTCCCGGACTCATGGTAAAAAGAGCCCAGGTTGTTCAAAGCCGCGGCCACGAGGGAACTTTCAGGACCAGCCGTTTTTTCCCAGATGAGTAAAGCTCTCTTGATCAGAGGTTCGGCCTCGTTATGTCGGGCGCTTACTCTGTATAAGTCGCCAAGATTATGCAGTGAAAATGCGGTGTCGGGATGCTCAGGTCCAACAGCCTTCTCACGAATCAATAAAGACTTCCGGAAAAATGGTTCGGCCTCATTGTATTGGCCTTTGCGAAAATGGAGCATACCGATATTGTTTAGAGGCACTGCTACAAGCGGATTTTCCACGCCGAGCTGTTCCCAGTTTTGCAAAGCTTTTTTGTAAGCGGATTCTGCCTCAACGTAACGTCCGGTTTCACTGTAATGTTTTCCCAGGTTGTTCCATGCATAACCTAGCTCTCGTGGAGCAGGATTCTTCTCCACGGCAGCCAGCACGCGCCGATACAAAGGCTCCGCATCTGCATATTTGCCCATGGCGGTGTAAAGAGTGGCTAAATTGCTCACATCGGTGGTCACATGATAATGATCAGGGCCGAACACTTTTTCTTCAATTTGAAGAGCTCTTTGATAGAGGGGTTCAGCTTCTATATATCGTCCACGACCGTGGTACAGAACGCCTAGATTATTCAAACCTGCGCCTACGTGAGGATGTTCCGGGCCCATTTTTTCTTCGGCGATTTTGATCGATCGTTGATAAAGCTTTTCCGCTTCCTCATATCGCGCCGATCTTTCATAAAGAAGCGCTAAACGGTTCATTGTTTCTGCCGCTTCCGGATGCTCCAGCCCAATTGTCTTTTCCTGAATCGCCAGTGAACGCTTAAAGAGCGACTCTGCGTCAGCACCTTTTCCTTTAAAATTAAGAAGATCGGCAAGTTCATTGTTTGCCCGCGCTATTTGGGAATGTTCGTTTCCCCACGCTTTTTCTCCGATCGCGATCGCACGCCTGATCTGAGTTTCCGCCTCCACGTAATTGCCGGTATCCTTGTAATACCTTGCAAAGTTCGTAAGTACGGTCACCAGATCCGGAGTGTCTTTGCCCAAAGTCTGGTCGAATAACTTCACCGATCTGATAAACAACGGTTCCGCTTCCTTTAATCTGCCGGTTTTGCGGTAGAAGTCCGCAAGCAATGCAAGAGTTCTTGCTGTGTCGGGATGATCCGTCCCCAAATGTTTTTCGCGCAAAGCAAGCGCACGTTGTAAGGCCGATTCTGCTTTTTCTCGATAGACCATCGCGGTGCACATGCGACCGAGCTCGTGCAATGTGCCCGCAAGCTCCTTTGCCTCTGCTCCTAAAACGCGTTCCCGAATTGCCAGTGAACGCTCCATGATGGGGACAGCATCGCGATAATATCCTTTGTCGAATAGCGTTCTGGACTGCTGAAAAAGCTGATCGGCCTCGTGAAGATCCGAATTCGCGCCGGCAGCAATTGCCTGAACAAAAACCAGGGAGAAAAACAGTAACTTTCGTTTCATTCGAAATACAAAATCCGGTGAACGCGCCCTTCTTGAATTTCGATCGCAAAATTGTCATGGACCTGAACGGAGCCCGCAGGAGTCATAATCGTTCGCTTCGGTTTTTGCAAAGCCTGTAAAGTGAGTCCTTCAGGCGGATCTGTTTCCAGGATTTCGATGCCGTCATCGATCACAAGCAATTTGCGATCGCTGTCGTTATAAAAGGCACCTTGGAGTTCGCTCGTTGAAAAGGATTGCTTTTCCATTTTTTCCAACATCTGACGAACAGAAGCAGTCATCGGACCAAGAGTCACCGGAGAATCGATTTCCGATTTCGCTTGTGCGCTTTCTTTCAAATTCAATTTTTTGCGGGCCGCCATTGCCAGAAGACCATCAGGTTCTAATTGCAAGAATCTTCTCAGACTTTCATGAGAATCTGATTCCATAAGTGCTTTATTGTAGAAGCCGGGAGCGTAAGCTGAATTCGAGTTTGTGACATCCTCCAAAATCGAGAGTGGAAGGCTAATCTCTGATGGGTTGGAGAGATAGAGAGCCACAGCCTTGTTGTTCATTGCTGCGAAATCGCCGGACTTGAGTTTCAATGCCTGATCCAGGACTTCCAGCGCCTGCGTGTACTGACCCATCACGATCTGAAGGGAGGAGAGGTTGATCCGTGCGGATAAATAAGATGGATCCATCGCGGTCGCTTTTTTGAAGGAATCCTGAGCCTTTTGTATCTCTTGTAGAAATCCTTCTTGTTGCAGACAAGGCGTTGTTGAAGGTGTTCGGAATTTCGCGGCACGGGTTTGCGGATCAAGCAAAGTCGCCAGGTACACTCTCTGCACCGCGTCCGGGTCGCACGTGGAGAGTCTTTGCATCGCCATTTGATAATGAGTGAGCCCCAGATTATTCCATACTTCGCGTCCGGGAAAGATTCCTGCAAAATGTCGCAGAAGCAAAGAAGCGTCTTCATAGCGTCCCAGTTGATAGAGGCGAGTGCCGAAATAGAAATAGTCGAGGTCCCTGACAACTTTTCGCAGGTGAACGCGCAAAAATTCCGCGCGTTTTTCCGGGCCAGGATGTTCGCGATCTTCGTAAGCCAGCTTCTCAGGAAGTTGTGAGACCCAATCCTGAATGAAACTGGTTTCAGGCTGAATGACACTGCGTGGATCAAAACCGGCAAGAGCGGCATAGACCAGGCCATTTACATCGGCGTCTAATTCTTCTTCACGTGAAACTCCTGGTAATGCAGTCTCTTCTTCGACAGCAGAAAAGGCAGCAAGATGAACGAAACGGTGATTCTTTTGATGCACCAGTTCGTGACCGATGACAAATGCCATCCGTGCATCACCCTGTTCAGCCGGTACCTGGCGATAGCAGAGTTGAAGGGCGTCTTCGGTTAGTAGAATGCTGCCGTCACGCAAACTAAGAGCTTGCGGCGCGCCGGCATTGCCGAGCAGCACGAGATGGACCGGCCCCGATTTGTTCATTTCCATCACAGGAAGTAGACGCTGAAAAACTCGTTTCGCACGACCAGCGAATGGATTCTGTTCCGGCAAAAGTCCGTGCTTATGAATCCAGTAGTCGGGTTGAGCCGATGATTTTTCAACTGATTCGGGAGCCCGTTGCTCCACAGCAATCCGGCTCGCGAACAGAACCAATGCCACGACAGCGGCAGCTGCCAGTATTCTGTAAATGTTTCTCCTGCGTCTTTGACTTTCATCTTTTGCCACTTCAGCAAAAACGGTGTAGCAATCAGAGCAAAACCCAAGATGCTCCGTCACATTCGCGTGCTCTTCACGGGGTAATCGACCTTCGATATACGCCGCAACTGTTTCTGCGGGCGGACAACTTGCATCTAATGGATCAACCATTTCTGTCGCCAGCAACCTGCCAAGGATTGGGTCAGGTTCCTTCTTGTTTAGACGGACACTCTTGCGATTGTTGTGTTTCATTTAGGAAATCCACGTCAATTGTCTTTACGCTGTGTTCTGTGATTTCACGGATCCGATCTCGGGACAAACTGCGTGATTGTAATTCCTTTTGCAAATCAGACAATATCTTTCGTAGACGCCAGTAAATCTGCAATTTCTTTTTCTTGAGCAGCCGGGCGATCTCCTCAAAAGTAAAATCGTCTTCAAAACGCATTTTCAAAATGAGACGATCTGCTCCCGACAACCCTTGAATGAAATCTCTTAAGACCTGGGACAGTATTTGAACGCTTTCCTCCATTTTTGGGTCTGGAGCCTCTGTTGAGGTAATCAGGCCCGGGCCTCCGACGGCATCGATGGGAACAAGACGAACTGTTGTCTTTCCCCAGCGTTTTGGAAGCTTCTGTGCAAGCTGGTGCAGCATTTCCGGCTGAAGATCCATTCCCTGGCGGGAACTTAGTATCTGGCATGCTTCGTCAAAACTGTGGTGTTTCTTGTAGAGCAGCTCCTCCAATTGGACTGCAAGGGAGCCCAGTTTTTGTGCCGTTCCGGATGGCCGCCATTTGCCCTTTCGAGCAATTTCATAATCGATACAAAGGCGATGAATGACTGTCTTTATATATAGAGGTAGACTGCAACGCCCTTGAAATTTTTTGAGCACCGAGTAATCGTTGTCGAGAAATTTCGTCTTGACATGCGAGCAGAAATCATCCAGCTCATCGGAACCAAAACCATGGCGTCGGGAAACCGATCGGGCGATGCGCTCGATTATCTGGAGATTGGACAGGAAAAGCGATTCAAAGTCCTTAGTTCCCGTTTCGCGGAGCCAGAAACGAATCATTTCCGCGCCTCTTTTGTATATGCTACTCCAATTCGCTACAAACTTATACGGATTGAACTGACTTTCGGATTACTCCGGCTTATCGAGCGGGCTTGTAACTCCAAGCTTGTTTCGATTGAGTCGTCTCACCACTGCTCCGGCTCCCGCGCCTCACTCAGTCTTGTCGCTTGAAAGAAGCGATCAGGGAAAGTTGCGAGCGAACAGATCGTTCAAGCGGACAACACCTGCGCCTCATTCAGTCTTGCTGCTTTGCAATCGGCTAAAAACATCTACTCACCGGCACTGTTTTCAAGCTAAAATAGGTCGCAGCCGGGAAAAGTCGCAAGCATCAAGCCTTCATTCGGCTTGGTGTTGCCGCTGAGGGCGTTCCGCGGCCTAAATCATGAATCGCACAGAAGCTCTGGAATTTCTCAGACAGCATCAGCCGATGCCAACTGAAGAACAATTGACAGATGAGTTAATAAACACGTTCGATGAAGTCCGAAGATACAGCCATAAAAGCGTGGTAACTTGTGCTTTCCGATGGTTATTTCATTGCGAATCCCGATCCGGAAAGCATTCCCTTGTTTCTTAACGCATTTGCGTACGACATGGGTCTTGGCGTTTACCAAGTCTGCGATGATGTGTTCCGTCATCATGACAGATCGGTCGTCGTCCCCCACCTGATTGCCGCTTTACAGTCCCCGCAAATCGGTGTTCGTTGGTGGGCATCACAGTTCCCGATGGACTTTCCATCATTGCAACTACTGGAACCGCTCAAAAGAGTCGCAAACTCTCCGGAAGACATTGAAGCTCATTATTTCGTCCTAGCATCAATCGGATTTATCCATAACGCAACTGGAAGTCCCCAAGCCGTGGAATTTCTAAAGGAACGGTTATTAACTGAAACAGATGTTGAAACGCGAGAAATGTTGCTAGAAGACGTTGGCAAATAGGCCGCCTAACAAGTCGCCGAAAACTATCATGAGAAATTCAACCACGCTCACCATTTGCTCTATAAACGCTCAAAAACAATTCTTAGGCGTTGAACCCCTCCGATTTTCGCTACGTTTCGCGGACCGCGGGAGTTTTCGGACAGTCTCCAGCGCTGATCCTTGGTGTGCTATCCAAATACCTTGGCAGTCGAAAAGAGATAGTGGGTGGCCGATTCGCTAAACTCAGCCATGGCGCAGCCGTCGTTTTCATTGTCTGCACCTTCGTTCATGGATCAAGCTTCATCATCGGGCTTCTACGTTGATCGACCTCGGCGCCAAACAAGTCGCTGCACCGGACAGCACCCGCGCCTCGCTTAGTCACGCTGCTTGCAGTACGGCTTAAAAGCTTTAATGCAAGGAAACGGCAAATCGGCTATCATGTTTTAGTGTTGGGGCAGGCTGCAAGCAGCGGGCCTACGTTCGTCACGGCTGCGGCGACTGATCTCCGGCGTTCGGCTGCACGACTTAACACAATCGCATGCAAAAAGACTTCTCTCCAAGTTCGAGAGAACAACACGTTGCGATCTATGATCCACATGCGTTGCCTGCTGGGTTTCCTATCGATCCGGATCTAGAGAGCGCTGAACCTTCTCCACCTCCAAAAGAAGCCATCGCCTCTCTCGCAAAAGAAGGCTTAGCGTTCGTATTGCATATCCCTCATGGAGATTGCGAACCTCACATTAAGTGTTTTATTAATGAGGAACCTCCGGATTACCTCATTGAGAAAGCAGGCCAAAAGGCTCGTGTCGTGAATTCACTTATGCATGTTCCGAGCGGGACCATCATTTCGGATGGTATTGAATTCCTCTGCTTTCCCAACACAAAAAGGCAGCACGGATTATCTGAAGAGATTCAGATACCACCAGGGGATTATCGTCTCACCGTTTACAGCCTTGTACGCTGGAAAAATCGCAACAGCGATAGCGAGTTCCGCAGGCTTACTTCCTCTTCAGGTCGATTCGCTGAGAAAATCATGAACAGCCTCGGATGTCTTGCTGCCGCAATGTTCCCTGGCAATCTAATATTCGCACCTATCCTCATATTACTTGTTGGTTCACTTTCTTCTTGGCGGTCTGCGATCAAGCTTGCCGTGGCAATCCTCATCATTGATATTCTCCTTCTCATCGTTTTTCATGCATTGGAACGTCTAGAACAAAGGTTTCCGATCCTCCGTCAGGCGCACAAGATTCGTGAAACGTTTGAGCAGGAAAACCCAGATATTGTTCTACACTTAGCACGCCAAACCGACGCCACCTCAAATAATTCGACTCCTGCTTATCATGCAATAAAGAGGTAACTAGCAAACGTGCTGCCGAACAATTCGCTGCACCGGACCGCAACCGCGTCTCGCTCAGTCACGCTGCTTGCAGAGCGGTTAGAATCCTTTTTGCTGGGGAACCTATTTACTGCTATCATTGTTTGGTGCTGGGGAAAGATGCAAGCAGCGCGCCTTCGCTCGCCGCGGCTGCTGCCGGTGAGCTCCAGCGATAGGCAGCGCGGGCCAAGCCCGCGCACCGAAGGGAGAAAACGACGAGCAATGCACGGTCGCGCCTTTCGGGTCCCGTCGAGCAGTGGGTCAGGTTCGTGCAGGACTTGCGTGCCCACACGGTCTCCTTCGACCATCGGGTGGCTTACCGGTAATATCCTGCATGTGGATGGCGGGGAAAATATCGTAGGATGAATCGCATGATGGAAGATGACGATGGGATGGATTGCCTCGACCTGCTCGAGGAGACGCCGGCGATTCTGCGCGGTTTGATGCGTGAGCTCAATCATGACGACGCTGAGTGGAAGCCGGCGCCGGATCGCTTCTCGGTGGCCGAGGTGCTGGCGCACCTTTCGCATAGCGAAGGCCACTGCTATCGCATGCGGGTGGATCGCTTTCTGAGCGAAGAACTGCCGGAGTTCGAACCGGACGATGCGCAGATGTATCTGGATCTTTATAAGGGCGCCGATGCAGAGGATGCCTTCGATCATTTCGAGGAGCAGCGCGAGACGAATATCGAGTTCCTGCGCTCACTGCCGCGCGCCGCTGGGGAACGGCGTGCCATGCACCAGGCTGCGGGCGAAATCACACTCCAGCAGATGCTCCACGAGTGGGCGATGCACGATCTGGGGCACATTCGTCAGGTGGCTGAACTGGTGCGGGCAGGCAAGCACTGGCAGGCCGCGGGAAAGCTGGGGGAATCTTACAAGCTACGCCCGTAGCGCGCCGTCGGAGCACATTGTGAGTCGGAAAATGAGGGTCGTAAACGTGGCAAGAATCGTGGTCACAGTTTTGTAAAAAGTATATTTAGCACCTTTTCAGTAGCCTGGGAGAAGCACCACGCGGCCGTTCGTCCAGGACTTCCGTACCCACACGAGTTTCGTTCAAGCATCGGGGCGGGTCCGTGCAGAACTTCCGTGCCCACACGGGTTTTGTTCGAGCAACGGGGCGGTTCGTGCCTGCGTTTTCGTTGGGCCCCACAACATAAAATACTCCCATATTTCCTCATCGCTGATCTGATCCGGTCCCTTTCCGTCATGCTCCGCTAATTTCCGGATCCCTCGCACATACGATTCTTGCGTCCGCTCTGCCAGGCCTTGCAATTGCATATCTCCAAGCATCCGCAATTGCATTTGCTCCAGAGCATCTATTTGTGGTACTCCTTCTATTGTTGGGTTGACAATTTGTTGTTGAAGCTGTTTTAAACGCTGTAGTTCATTCATGACGGACCTCCTTACGCATACTGTAGTAGCTAAGGAGGTCCTTTTTAAAATGCCGTCAACCGTTTTGCTCAGCCTATTACCGGCGCGCCTGCGCGCCTAAGTTCAACAATTCGCTCAACCCGCCGCTCCTCGGGCGGGCGCGGGTTAGCTCAAGCGTTATGCCGCAATTGCGCGAAGCGAGTGTTATGCGTTATTGGCAGCCGCCTGAATATTGACGCAGAAAGGATCACACAATGAATCGAGCATCTGTCATTATTGAATCACTTTGGTACTTCTTAGGAGGAGCGATTGCCCTGTTCGTTGCAGTCCAATATGGCATCCC